>NZ_QQWY01000035.1:0-47923 GCF_003950455.1 Sphingomonas sp. ABOLE | reverse complement strand
TGCTCGTGATCGAATACCATCCGCACCGCACGCTCGCGGACCTCAGGAGAAAACTTGTTCGTCGTCTTGCTCATACAGGCTCCACCTTCTCAGGAGTTGGAGCCTCCGGCAAACCCGGCGCGGTTCAGTGCGCTGTACGCAGGACCAGCAAATCGAACGGCGTTACATTGACATGCCGCCCGCCGAGGCCAACGAGAAACATTGCGCTGCGGCACGTAATGCCGATACGTTCTCATCGTTCAAAATCCTGGGACCGTGGCAGCAGCGATGCCTTCTGGATCTGTTATCCACCACGCAGTAATGGGAACTTCGAGGGCTGGCTGAGTTGACTATCGATAAACCCAAGAGGAGCGCGGCGCGCAGTGCTGCCGAGATCCAAGAGGCGCCGGTCCACCGCCTGAACCTCAACCTGCTGTATCCCCTTGACGCGATCCTTCACGCGCCGACGCTAACCGCAGCGGGACGTCGGGTGCGCCTTAGCCAGTCTGCGATGAGCCACGCCCTCCGCCGGCTGCGCGAGCATTTTGGCGACGAGCTCGTCCATCACGCGGGCGGCGGCCAGCAGCTTACCCCGCTCGGCATGGCATTGCGCAGCGAGGTGCGCCGCGTGTTACGCGATGTCGACGGGACGCTCAATTTCGCACTGTCCTTTGATCCCTCGGCTGGCATCGGCACGATCACCGTCGCCGCGTCCGACGTCGTGGAGCAGATGCTGCTGGGGCCGGTTGTCCAGCGTCTATTGCGTGCCGCACCCGGCCTGGCAGTGAACATTTTGCCCCTGGATACCACTGCCCCAACTCGTGCGCTCGATCTTGGCGCCGACTTGCTGTTGTTACCCGCCGACATCGCATTGGCTGAACTCGAGACTATTCCGATCCTCACGGAGTATGTTTCGTGCCTGATATGGACGGGCCATTCCGAATTCGCCGGCCAGTTCGATATAGATGAGGCGCAATATCGTGCCGCTCGTCACGTGATCGCTCGAGACGAGCGAATGCCGGCCCTCGCCGTCGACCGGCGTACGGCCGAATTGCTGAAGGCCCGGAGAATCGCGATGCGCACGAGCTCACAGGCGGCCTTGCCAGCGATTATCATCGGCAGCGACCTGGTCGCCACTGGCAGCAGTTGGCTATTCCAGCACTTCGCCTCCATCATGCCCGTCAGGGCCGTTTCGGCGCCGTTCGTGCAGGAAGGGACGGTGACGGTGGCACAATGGCCCATGCACCGGCGACGCGATCCGATGCTCGCCTGGTTCGTAGCGCAGATCGAGGCGCATGTAGCGACGTTCTCGGCCGGCTTCAGAGGCCGGGAGGGGCATCGATAGCGTTCATGCCGGGCATGAGCACTTCGAATTTGCCCGTAACCCAAGTGACGCATAGCCTCCATTTCGACGGAAAAATCCCGCTGGCGCTCAAGAGCTCCAAGACAGGGAACGCCGTCGCGCAGGAGGACGGCCGCAGTCGTATCCAATCGGTAATCGACTGATTTTTCGCCGCAAGGCGAGTCCGTTTTTGTCACAGGGTTCAGGGTTTGACCGGACGGGCAATCTGCTCGTGCGCGGCAGTCGCTCGACCCTGGGGGAGGGAGTTGCATGTTGCATATGACTGTCAAGGCCCGTTGTCTATTGAACGTCGCAAGCCTCGGCGTTCTTACGCTGGCGAACGTCGCCATGCCATCATCCGCTATCGCGCAGACGGCGAGTCCCGGCTCGGTCAACTTGCCCGCCATGCAGATGGCCGAGGCGCTGCAAGCTATCGCCGCGCAAACGAGCGAGACGATCAATTACGATCCGGATGCGGTCAAGGGCCTGAGATCCCGCCCTGTCCGCGGCGTCAAGGATGCGCAGCACGCAGTGCAGGCGGCGATCCAGGGCAGCAGCCTCACGGTGATGCGGGGCTCCAAGGAGGGTTTGGTCGTCGTCAACGACATCGTCGTGACCGCGCGGCGGGACGAGGCGGAAACCGACGTCCTGGTGCGCCAGGCCACCACGTCCGACCGCAATGGCCTGGGTCTGCGCAATCAGCCACGCAACACGCAGATCATTACTGCCAAGACCATCGAGGAGCAGCAAGCGCTCAACATCACCGATATCCTGCGCAACGCGGGCGGTGTGTCGCTGCTTGGCAACACCCCCAACAGCGGCGCAAGCTACACGATCCGTGGCTTCTCGGCCGGCGGGCTCGTCAACGGCCTTTCGACGACATCGCAATATGGCGTGAGCGCGGGTGCCGATCAGCCGGTCGCCAATATCGAGCGGGTCGAGGTTCTGAAGGGCCCCGATGCGCTGATGGCAGGCTTCGGCAACCTCGGCGGCAACGTCAACGTGGTGACAAAGAAGCCCAGCGCCGAGCAGCGGCTGGCGGTCAGCTTCGACACCGGCTCGTACGGATTGGTGCGCGGCGTGATCGATGCCAATACCGCGATCACCGCGGACAAGAAGCTGTCGGCGCGTATCATCGCCAGTGCGCAGACGATGGATCATAATTACGGCGGCTACACCGGTGACAAGAGCTGGCTGTTCGCGCCGTCGCTGCGGTACAAGGATCGCCTGACCGACATCGTAATCGGCGCCAGCATCAACGAAGCGACCAGCGGGATCGGTGCCTACACGCTATTCGACAACAAGACTCAGCAACTCATCGATCGCGATCCAACCAGGCCGATCTACGCGCCCAACCAGGGCATCGAGATCGATACCAAACGCTATTACTTCGAGGCGACCCGGCAGCTGATACAGGGCGTCGAACTCGTTGCCCGTGGCTCGCACGACGAGACGCTGCTGACCACCCGTGCTGCCAGCGTGGGCTACAGCCGCGCGGGCGCGCTGGTAGCGGATACCCAGGGTTCGCAGCAAACCGGCTCTTCCAATGCGCTGGACGGATATCTGCGGATCAAGACGCATCTCGGCGACGCATTGAAGGCCAGTTTCAATGTAGGTTATAACTACAGCGACGGCTCAGCCGAGCAGCGAAGCGGACTGGTCTATAATCGGGCAACCAATCCCTCGCTGAACGCGAATACTCCCCTGGTCGTCATCCCATGGTCGCCGATCGGCGCCTTGCAAACCTACAGCGCTGGCTCGCAGCAGGGCGCCTACGGCCAGGCCTTGATCGAGTTTTGGAAGATCAAGATCCTGGGCGGCGTTCGCAAGAACTGGTTCGAGACCAAGTCGCAGACCTTCTTCGCGGGTCCCTCGGCCGTTTCGGTGCAGCGAAAGAATGGCGTGTCGCCTAGCGCCGGCGTCATCCTCGACGCTACCAGCGATCTTTCTCTTTTCGCCAATTATGCGCGGGGCGAGCAGGCCACGTTCACGGCGGCCAAGGACGGCAGCATCCTGCCGAACGTCATCACCACCAACAAGGAAGCCGGCATCAAACTGGATCTCTTCCACAAGAGCGCCACGATCAACGCATCCTATTTCGACATCCAGCAGGATAACATCATCATTCGCGATCCGGCCGATCCGACGAACCTGCTTCCCGGACCGGGCCAGCGCGGCCGCGGCATCGACTTGAACATCGCGGGCAAGCTCTTGCCGGGGTGGACGGTCTTGGCGTCGCTCACGCGCACCAACTACAGCCTGCTGACGAAGACTAGCCTGCAGACGGTCGTCGCGCAGCAGCCGCGGGATACGTACAGCGTCTATTCGACCTATCGCACGAAAATTTCGGATGAAGTCAGTGGCGGCGTTGCGGCGGGGCTGTACGGACGATCGAGCTCCTACGCGAATCTGCTGGCACAATATGTCGTGCCGGCGTCGCGGCAGGTCGATGCGAACGTGTTCCTGAGCTTCAAGGGTTTCGACCTCAACCTGGGTGTTCGGAACATCCTGGATCGGCGGAACTATGGGTCGACATCGCTCTTCACCTATGTCCCGGTCGGCGAGCCGCGCACGGTGCGCCTCAGCATTTCCAAACGTCTTTTCTGATCGGGTAGAACCGAGCAATGGTCCCAACACCTGCCAATGTCGAGGAGGCCCGCCGCGAAGCGGGTATCCAGTCCAACCAGCCAGCCCGGGAACGCTGGGCCCATGCCTGGCGACTGAGCACGCGATACTTCGTTTCCGAGGACTGGAAATGGGCGTGGTTCCTGCTGGCGTGCTATTGCGCGGTGGAAATCGGCACGACCTATGCGTTCCTGCTGGCCAATCACTGGCAACGCAATTTCTACGACGCGATCGAGCAGCGGCAGGGTGGCCTGTTCCTGTCCTTGGTATTCGCCTTTGCAATGATCATTCTTCTTCAGATCGGGTCCGCATTTGCCCACAACATCATCGGCTGGACCCTGTCGATGCGGTGGCGCCAATGGCTGACGGACTGGTATCTGGGGCGCTGGTTTGCTCGTGACCGCTTCTACGAGCTCGAACGCCTGCGGATGATCGACAATCCGGATCAGCGCATCGCCGAGGACTTGAAGGAGTTCACGGCGATGGGCACGATCTACGGAACGTCGCCGCTCAGCATTACGATCGCACTGATCTTCAGCCTGGTGCGCGGGGTCTTGTTCGCCGTCATCCTGATGCAGACCTCGACGCCGCTCAGCATCCCCCTGTTCGGGTACAGCATCCCGCTGCCGGGCGGCGACATCGTCTGGACCGCGATCGCCTATGTGCTTTTCGGCACGGTGTTCATCACCTTTATCGGCAAGCCCTTCGTGCGCCGCCGGATGCGCGAACAGCATTATGAGGCCGATTTTCGCAGCGACCTGCTGCATGTCCGGCGCAACAGCGAACAGATTGCCTTTTCCGGCGCGCAGAAGACCGAACGAGAGGGCCTTGATACGGCGTTCGCCAACGTTCGGCGCAACTGGTATCGGCTGATGCTCGCCAATGCGGGCCTGGGGGTAGGGCAGGGCATTTACCAGCAGACGATGGGTATCGTGCCGCTTCTGCTGACCGTGCCGAGATATTTTGCCGGCGCAATCAGCTTCGGGCAGGTCCAGGCGGCCCGCGACGCCTTCAGCCAGCTCGCGTCCAATCTGTCCTTCATCGTCAACGGTTATCCCGGCATCGCCCGGCAGATTGCCAATATCAATCGCTTGAAGGCGCTGGAGGATGCGCTCGACTATGATCGCCCACGTGGCATCGGCTTCACGCGGGGTGGGACACCGGAGGGTGTCGCGGTCCATGCGACTGGGCTGATGTTGCGCCGCCCGAACGGCGAGCCCTTGCTTTCGGTGGCGGACTGGACGGTTGCTGACGGCGAGCGTTGGGTGATCGAGGGCCCTTCGGGCACGGGCAAGACGACGCTGCTGCGCGCAATCGCGGGTCTCTGGCCGGACGGGGCCGGACAGGTGGCGATGACCCGGCGCGGTACCGCGATGTTGGTCCCGCAACGACTTTACCTGCCGCTCGGCACGCTCAAGAACGCAATCTGCTTCCCCGACCGTCCCGAGGACCATGATGACGCGATCATCGCGGATCTGCTGAAGCGCGTGCGGCTCGACGCGCATGTCGATGCGCTTCATGCGCTGCGGATGTGGCAGGACGAACTTTCGCCCGGCGAGCAGCAGCGTGTGGCGCTAGCCCGGATACTACTGCAGAGCCCCAGCCTGCTGGTGCTGGACGAGGCTACGAGCGCGCTCGACGCCGACAATGCCGCGCACTTCTATCAATCGGTGCTCGCCGCAATGCCAGATGCGACCATCGTCAGCGTCGTCCATGACGAGAAGCTGGCGACCTACCATACGCACCGCCTGACGCTGCATCACGGTCACGCCACCGCCTCGCAGATCGGCGCCGCGGCATGACCATCTTGTTGACCCACAGCGAACTGGCCCTGCGCGAGAGCGCGCAATGGGCAGTCGACCTGGCGGCCAGGCACGGCGCCCGTGCCCGCGCATCGATCCGCCATGAGGGCATCGCCAAGGTGGCGATCCGCGGCGGCGATATCGAGACGGCGGAGCGCAGCGGCACCCAGAGCCTCAGCCTCACTGTGTTCCATGAGGGGCGGCGTGGATCGGCGTCGACGGTCGGTTTCGACCGAGAGGCGATCGACCGCGTGGTCGAGGAGGCGCTGCTGATCTCGGGCCATGTTCAACCCGATCCCGACGCCGACCTGCCCGGTGCCGACGGTCTGGCTTTCGAGAGTCCTGCGCCGCTGGTCTATGCCGAGAGCGCGCGCAGCCCCGAAGCCGTGTTGGAAGCAGCGGGAGCGCTGGACAAGGTTGCGGGACGGGTCGCCGCATCAGATAGCAGTTTGCGGGCGGGTGAGTCCGTGGCCGTGGCGACCGAAGAGATCTGGGCCTTGGCGACGAGCGACGGCTTCTGCCGCAGCGTGCTGCGCGGCAAGGACGCGCGCTGGACCGTCATGCTGGCGCAGGACCGGGGGGGCAGCGTTTCGGATTTCTGCCAGTCGCAGGAACGGTCCGCCGATGCCTAGTCCTCCGCGGAGAGCTTGGCGATGGTAGCCGCCGGTCGTGCCCGCCGAGCGCTGGGTGCACGCGCCGTCAGCAGTCGCCGCGGCCCGGTGCTGTTCGATCCTCGGACCGCGGCCATGCTGGTCGACACGCTGGCGGGAGCGCTGGCAGGCACGGCGCAGTATCGACGGATGAGCTACCTGCCCGATCCCCTGGGACGTCAGGTCGCCGCGCCTCACCTCGACCTGCGGGAAGACCCCTTCGAGCCGCTGGGGCTGGCCAGCGGTGGTTTCGATGGTGAGGGCATTGCAGGCGCCTCGCGGCCAATCCTGCGGTCAGGCATTGTCGAGGGACTATTCCTGTCGAGCTTTTCCGGCCGCAAGCTGGGCATGGCGTCGACGGGCAATGCCGACGGCTATTACAATCTTCGCCTCACGAGCACGGCGGAGAGCGGCAACTGGCCGGAGATGCTCCGAATGCTCGGGACCGGACTGGTCGTGACTCACTTCGAAGGCGGCAAGACCGATCCCGCCAGCGGGAACTGGGCGCAGGCGGTACGTGGGCTCTGGGTGGAGGATGGGGAGATCATCCACGCCGTCACCGACGTGACACTGGCCGGGCACGTTCCGGCGATGCTGGCCGCCATCCGCGCGGTCGGGCGCGACGTCGAGCGGATCGGCGCGATCCGTACCGGATCGATCCTGATCGACGACATGCAACTGGGAGGCAGGGCGTGAACGGCGACGACATCGCGATCGATCGGGCGCGTGCGCGATTGCTGGAGCCCGCCGGGCTCGGCGAGGCGGCGATTGGCCGCGCGCTGGGGCAGTTGGCGGGCGGCGGCGCCGACCTGGCCGATCTGTACTTTGAATCGAGCAGCATGCGCAGCTGGCAACTCGAAGGCGGGCGCGTGTCACAGGGCGGCTTTTCGATGCGGCAGGGGGTGGGCGCACGTGCAGCCCATCGTGGCCGGGTTCGCTTTGCCCACTCCGCCGATATCCGCGAAGGCGCCCTACTCGAGACCGTCCGTGCGGTACGCGCGCTTGAGCGGGGCAGCGATACAGAGCGTCCTCCGCAGGCCGTCTCGCTGGGCCGCCGTGCGGCTGGCCATGCGCTTTATCCTGCTATCGATCCCGTCGCGGTCGAAGATGCAACCGGCTGGATCGCCATTCTGGAGCGGATCGACGAACGCGCTCGTGCGCAGGATCCGCGTATCGTGCGGGTCGATGCCAATGTCCTCGCGAGCGACACCACCATACTGGTCGCCGATGCCGACGGATTGCTGGCGGCAGATGTGCGGCCCATGACAATCCTGTCAATGGTCGTGATCGCCGAGAAGGACGGCCGCCGCGCGCGCGGGCAGGCGGGCCTGGGGCGGCGTGCGGGCCTGAACGGATTCGATCTCGCGGCGGTCGACGCGATGGTCGCGACCGCGACACGGATGGCGCTCAACAATCTGGACGCAATTCCGGCGCCCGTCGGTGAAATGCCGATCGTGCTGGGGCCGGGCTATCCCGGCGTGCTGTTTCACGAGGCGGTGGGTCACGGTCTCGAGGGCGATCACCATCGCAAGCATCTGTCTGCCTTCGACGGCAAGATGGGCGAGCGGATCGCCGCGCCCGGCGTGACGGTCATCGACGATGGCGGCATTGCGGGGCGTCTGGGTTCGCTCGGCATCGATGACGAAGGCACGGCGCCCGATCGCACCGTGCTGGTCGAGGATGGGATGCTGACCGGGCTGATGCAGGACCGGCTCAACGCAGGGCTGATGAATGCCCGATCGACCGGCAACGGTCGCCGCCAATCCTATGCCCACCTGCCGATGCCGCGCATGACCAACACTTTTCTGGCCAACGGGCAAGCGGACCCCGCGGACATCATCGCTTCGATTGATCGCGGTATCTACGCGACCGAATTCGACGGCGGTCAGGTCGACATCGTCACGGGACGGTTCAACTTCACCACGATCGAGGCGTGGCTGGTCGAGAAGGGCCGCCTGATCGCGCCCGTGCGCGGCGCGACGCTGATTGGCGTCGGGCACGAAGCGCTCCGCCATGTCTCGATGGTCGGCAACGACCTCGCGCTCGACAGCGGCATGGCGACCTGCGGCAAGCAGGGCCAGTCGCTCCACGTCAGCGTCGGCCAACCCACGCTGCGCATCGACCGGATGATGGTCGGTGGGCAGGGCGGCTGACCTCATTTCCCCGGAAGGACCGTATCATGCGTAATGCCACTGAGCAGGATTTCGACGAGATCGTGATGAACAACGACAAGCCCGTGCTCGTCGATTTCTGGGCCCCTTGGTGCGCACCGTGCAAGGCGCTGGCTCCGACGCTCGAGGAGTTGGCCGAGGAATATGCGGAAGAGATGGAGATCGTGAAGGTCGATATCGAGGAGAATCCCGGGCTCGCCCAACGCTTCGACGTGCGTGGGATCCCGTTGCTGATGATCGTGCGGGACGGCGCGGAAACCGCGCGGACCTTCGGCACCCTCTCGCGCAGCCGCCTTGACGCCTTTGTCGACGCGCATGTGGGAGCGGCGTGATGGCCGTTGTTGCATTTCGCGGCGATCCTGCGGTGAAGGAAGATGCGCTGGATCGCCTCCGACGACATATCGCGGCGGGCAGCTTCGTCTATTTCCCGGCCTGGGAGGACGGGAAGGCGAACGTCATCGGTGCGGTCGTCGAGGCAGATGATACGCCGGCCTATGCCGCGCGACTGGGGTATCCGCTCGCGCTGGCGGATATGCTGCCGATGTTCGTCAATAGCTTCCGCCCGCAGGCGGAGGCGGAGCGCTTTGCAGAGGTGTGGCTGGAGCGGACACCGGTCGGCGCGGATCTGACGAAGGTCGTGTCGCATCTGGTCCTGGACCTGCTCGCCAATGCGGAACTGGCAACGCTGATCGCGGGGCATCCGGAGGCCGAAGAGGGCCGCCAAGCGATCATGGCATTGCACCGCCGCGCCATCGACGGCGACGAACCCGATCGCAAGACGTGGAAGGCGGCCCGCCTGGCTGCCGTCACGGCCACGGACGCGGTGGCGGAAGGAACGCTGGAGCGCCGAGCGGCCCAGGTCGTGGAGGCCGCGGCCTGGCCCGGCACGATGCGGACCGTGTTGCGTGACACGCTGAATGCGTTGGGCACGGCCGAACTCCAGCTCTCCCTTTCCAGGGTCGGCTGGACCGAGGAAGACGAGAGCCGCGTCTTCCATATCCGCAAGCAGGCCGAGACCGACGGCTACAAGGCCGAGTTCGAGGGGCTCGCTCGGGTTCTCGCCATCCTGGATGCCGATCATCCCGCGCTGGCCGAGCAGTTCCGCGTGCGGCTCGAGCTTGTGGAGGAGTCCGGCGCGAGAAGCCGCGCGGTCGCCTGGCAAGCGGTCGAGATGATGGAGCAGGCCCCGATCGCAGCGCGCATGTCGGTGTAATGGCGGTGGAAATCGAAATATCGGAGGCAGCCGTGCCGAGCGCACGACACAGCAAGGTACTGATCATCGGCTCGGGCCCGGCGGGCTATACCGCGGCGGTCTATGCTGCGCGGGCTGCGCTGGCGCCGACGTTGATCAAGGGTCCGCAGCCGGGCGGACAGTTGACCATCACAACCGAGGTAGAGAATTGGCCGGGCGACGCCAGCGTGCTCGGCCCGGATCTGATGGCGCGGATGGGTGAGCAGGTGCGCACGGCGGGCGTCGATGTCGTGAGCGATATGATCGTCGAGGTCGACCTGGCGCGCACTCCCTTTCGCGCGGTCGGCGATGGCGGCACGCACTATACCGCCGATACGATCGTCATCGCCACGGGGGCGTCGTCGCGCTGGCTGGAGCTGGACAGCGAAGCCGAGTATCGCGGGCGTGGCGTATCCGCCTGCGCGACATGCGACGGCTTTTTCTATCGCGGGCGGGTCTGCGCGGTGGTCGGCGGCGGCAATACGGCGGTCGAGGAAGCCTTGTACCTGACCAATTTCGCCGAGAAGGTCTATCTGATCCACCGCCGCGATACCTTGCGAGCCGATCGCACCAACCAGACCCGGCTCCATGCCAATCCGAAGATCGAAATGGTCTGGAACGCTGAAGTCGCCGACGTGCTGGGCGATGGCGGGGGCGTGACCGGCGTGGCGCTGCGTGACACCCGAGACGGCACATTTTCGCAGCTGGCGGTGCACGGGCTGTTCGTGGCGATCGGCCACGATCCCGCAACCACCCTGTTCAAGGGCCAACTGCACATGGATGACGAGGGCTATATCCTTGTCACCCACGGCTCGACCGCGACCAGCGTGCCGGGCGTGTTCGCCGCGGGCGATGTGCAGGACAAGCTGTTTCGACAGGCCGTTACCTCGGCGGGCATGGGCTGCATGGCGGCGCTCGAAGCCGAGCGGTATCTGGCGGGCCACAACGCGCGAGCGATCGCAGCCGACGGTGCCGACACCGGCATGACGGTCTGAAAGGGACGATGATGACGACGAATCCGCTGCTCGACACGCTGGCGCTGCCGCATTTTGGTGATATTCGGTCCGACCATATCGTGCCTGCGCTCGATCAGGCGATTGCCGAGCACCGCGCAGTCGTCGCCAGGATCGTGGAGACCCGGCCGACCCGCTTTGCCGATGCCTGGATGCCGCTGGAGCGCGCCGATGCCGCGATCACGGCGATATGGTCCGCCGTCTCGCATCTTCACGGCGTCGCAGACACGCCAGACCTGCGTGCCGCCTATGCCACCGGCCAGGTGCGACTGGTGGAGAACCAGCTCCAGGTCATGCAGAACGCGTGCCTGTATGATGTTCTGGTCGCGCTGACCCGGACGGACGAGTTCGCAGGGCTGGCGGAGGCTGATCGCGCCGCGGTCGAGCACATGGTCCGCGATTTCGAGCTTTCCGGCGTTGCCCTCGCACCCGAGCAACGCGCGCGCTTCGCCGCCCTATCGGTGGAATTGTCCCAGCTTTCGACGGCGTTCGGCAATGCCGTGCTCGACGCGACCGATGCTTGGTTCGAGCAGGTCGAAGACGAAGCGATGCTCGCCGGGCTGTCCGAGGCGGACAAGGCGATGTTCGCCGAAGCGGCGCGGGCCAGGGGCCTCTCGGGATGGGTCGTGACGCTCCAGATGCCGAGTGTCAGCGCGGTGCTCACCTTCGCGGAAAATCGAGAACTGCGCGCGCGTGTCTATGCCGCGTCGGGCACACGCGCTTCCGATCAGGGGCCGCACGCCGGACAGTTCGACAATTCGGTGCGGATTGCCGACATCCTCGCGCGGCGGCACGAAGCGGCGCGGCTGCTCGGCTTTGCCGATCCGGTCGCATGGTCGCTCGCCACCAAGATGGCATCCAGCGGGGGCGAGGTGCTCGTGTTCCTGCGCGATCTCGCCGCCCGGGCGAAACCTGCCGCGGAAGCGGAGATGGCCGCACTGGCCGATTACGCCGCCAAGCATCTCGACATCCCGGACTTTCAGCCCTGGGACGTCAGCTTCGTCGGGGAGCAGATGCGCCAGGCACAGTATGCGATCGACGAACAGCAGGTGCGCGCCTATTTTCCGGTCGAGCGTGTTGTCGCCGGTTGGCAGCGGCTGCTTGATCGGTTGTTCGGGATCCGCTTGATCGCGCGGCAGGACGTTGCCGTCTATCATCCGGACGCGTGCTATTATGATGTCGCTGACGAACAGGGCACGGTGTTCGCGGGCGTCTATGTCGATCTGCACGCGCGGCCGGGCAAGCGCGGCGGCGCCTGGATGGCGCAGGCGCGGCCGCGGCTCAACGACGGCAATGTCCGGCGCGTGCCGGTCGCCTATCTCGTCTGCAACTTCGCGCCGAAGACGGATGGCAATCCGTCGCTGCTCAGCCACAAGGAGGTCGTCACCTTCCTTCACGAGACCGGGCATTGCCTGCATCACCTGTTCACGCGGGTGGATCGCCCCAACATCGCTGGCACGAATGGATTCGAATGGGATGCGATCGAGCTCCCCAGCCAGTTGATGGAAGATTTTGCGTGGGACCGCGCGGTTCTGCGCGACATGTCGGGGCATCATGAGACGGGTGCGCCGCTGCCCGACGCCGTGTTCGATACCTTGCTCGCCGCACGTCACTTCCTCTCGGGCATGTTCATCGTGCGGCAGATCGAGTTTGCGCTGTTCGACCTGTTGCTTCACCTCGGCTTGCTGGGCAGCGATCCGATGGAGGTGATCGAAGCGGTTCGCGAGGAAGTGGCGGTGGTGCGTCCGCCGTCCTGGCATCGCTTCCCGCACGCCTTCACCCATATCTTCGCGGGCGGCTATGCCTCGGGCTATTACAGCTATCTCTGGGCCGAGGTGCTGGCGGCGGATGGCTTCCAGCGCTTTGCCGAGGCCGGGCTGATCGATCGCGCCACCGCAGCGGTGTTCCGCGATGAAGTTCTCGCGCGCGGTGCCAGCCGTCCCGCAGCGGCCAGTTTCCGCGCCTTCCGAGGTCGTGATGCGGAGCCCGAAGCGATGCTGGCGCGGCACGGACTGGCACGGCCATGAACCGCGCCACCAGCGATGCCGCGCGCGCCTGGCGTACCGACGCGATCCGGCGAATCGAGGCGGACTTCAACCGATCCGCCGACACCCATCTCATCCGCATCGACCTGTTGCGCTATCCCGGTATCAGCCTTTATCTGAAGGATGAGAGCAGCCACCCGACGGGCAGCCTGAAGCATCGCCTCGGCCGCTCGCTTTTTCTGTATGCGCTATGCAATGGCTGGATCGGGCCCGACACCTGCGTCATCGAGGCGTCCTCGGGATCGACTGCGGTTAGCGAGGCCTATTTCGCCCGCATGCTGGGCCTGCGCTTCCTCGCGGTGGTGCCCGCGTCCACGGCTGCCCCCAAGCTGGACGCGATCCGCTTCTATGGCGGAGAGATCCATGCCGTCGACGATCCGCGTACCGTCTATGACGTCGCCCATCGCCTCGCGCGCGGAACCGGCGGCCACTATATCGACCAGTTCACCTATGCGGAACGCGCAACCGATTGGCGCGGTAACAACAATATCGCGGAGAGCATCTTCGCGCAGATGGCGGCGGAGGAACATCCGATCCCGGCCTGGGTCGTCTGCGGTGCCGGCACGGGCGGTACGTCGGCGACGATCGGGCGCTATATCGCCTATCAACGGCATGCGACCCGCCTGTGCGTGGCGGACCCGGTCCATTCGATCTTCCACCGGCATTTCGCCGATCGCTCCGTCGTGTCCCTGCCGCAGGATTGCGCCAGCCGAATCGAGGGAATCGGGCGACCGCGCGTCGAACCGAGCTTCGTCCCCACGGTGATCGACCGCATGATCGCCGTCGAGGACGCTGCCAGCATCGGCGCGATGCGCGCGCTGTCGCGTCGTCTGGGGCGACGGGTCGGCGGCTCGACGGGTACGAACATGGTCGCTGTCGCCGAACTGGCGGCTGCGATGGCGCATGGCGGTGAGACCGGATCGATCGTCACCATCCTGTGCGACGGCGGGGAACGCTATGGCTGCACCTATTATGACGACGACTGGCTTAGAGCGCGCGGTGTCGACTGGATGCAGCATGAAGCTTTGGTCGATGCCCTGTTCGACGCCTGAGCACCGTTACGGAAACCGAGGCGAACAGTCTCGGCACAGTAGCTACAAGGTGCCCTCGGTGCCGGTAAAGGCGAGCATCGCAAAGCTGGCGAGCCAGTGCTCGCCCATATAGTCGCCTGCGACCTCGTCGATGGCGGTCTCGAGGTGGCGGGCTGCGGCCTCGTTCAACGCGCGGGCGACGTCGCCGGAAGTCGATCTTGCAAGGCTGCGCATCGCCCAGGCGCGGCTCAGGTTGAGGCCGTCGAGATGGGCGATCTTGCCGTCGCTGCGATCGCTGACCTGAGCAGGTGTGAACAGCGCCGCGGGCCGGCTTGCGGCGAGATCGGGGAGGAACGCGGCGAACCACGGGGCGAACGCCTCTGGCGGCAGCAGCGCCTGCATCGCCAGTGCTTCGGTCAGCGTGGGGGACAGAAAATCCTCACCGCTCGGCTCCCAGGCCTGCGCGCCGCTATCCTGCGAGAACCACCCCGCAGCGGCGGTGCGGAGCGCGGAGCGGAACGCCGCATCACCCGAGACCTGCGCATAGCGTTCGGCCAGCACCAGCGCGAAGGCGGTGTTGGAATGAAAGCCCGCCCGCACCGGATAGTGCAGCTTGGGCAGGAACGCCTGGAAGCGCGCGACGAATGCATCGGCGAGCGGCTGCAGGGTCGCCGCGTGCGGACTGTCGGCAACGATCAGTTCGCTGGCCAGCATCAGCGCCCAGGCCCAGCCATAGGGGCGCTCGAAGCTGCGCGCGCTTGGGCGATCAAGATAGCGCCGCTCTGCCTCGACCTTTTCGGTGGTGAAGGCGCGCGCGAACAGCGCGTTGATGGCCGCCACTTCCGCAAGATCGGGGAACAGCCGCCGCACCCGGGCGAGCAGCCAATAGCCATGGACGCAGCTGTGCCAGTCGAAGCTGCCGTAGAAGATCGGGTGGACGCGATGCGGGACATAGGCGTCCGCATCCCCGTCCATCACATGGTCCGCCTTGTGCGGATATTCGCGCTCGACATGACCGAGCGCGATGCGGGCGAAGCTGGCGGCGAGATCGGGGATCATTTCGGGCCTCCGGGAAAGGCGAGCAGCGTCAGCGCCGCGATGTTGAAGACGAGCAGCAGCAGCGCGGTCGGCGCCTGCACGCGGATCACCGCGAACCGGTCGCGCAGCTCCAGCGCCGCGACGGGGACGATGTTGAAATTCGCGGCCATCGGCGTGAGCAGCGTGCCGCAGAAGCCGGACAGCATGCCCAGCGCCGCCACCGCCGCCGGATCGCCGTGCAGCTGGTGGATCAGGATCGGTACGCCGATACCCAGCGTCATGATCGGGAAGGCAGCGAAGGCGTTGCCCATCACCATGGTGAACAGCGCCATGCCGAGGCAATAGATCATGGTCGCGACGAAGGGCGTATCGACCGATACCAGCCCGAGCACGCCGCCCGCCACCACCTTGCCGACCCCGGCCAGCGCGAAGATTCCGCCCAGTGCCGCGAGCATCTGGGGCAGGACCATCGGCCAGCCGATCCCGTCGACCAGGCGGCGCGCTTCGGTGGGGGTGGTGCCGCGCGGCGGACGAGTGAGGAGGAGCGCGAGCGCGAGGGCCACCGCCGCGCCGGCCGCCAGCGCGGCGAGCGTCACCTGCTTGGGGTCGATCAGGGCGATGCCTGCCAGCCGCCCCTGCGGGAGGGCGAGCGTGCCGCCGAGGGTGACCAGCGGCAGTGCCAGCGCCGGCAGGAACAGCCGGGCGCCCCATCGCCGGGCGAGCATCGCGCGGGTCGAGTCATCGGTGGTGGTGACGGGCCCCGGCTTGAGTCCCAGCGTCGCCAGCGCGACCATTGCCAGCACGAGGCAGCCATTGACCAGATCGGGCAGCCAGGGGCCTGCGCCGAGCGTGACGGCGAAGGCGCCCCAGAAGGCGGCATTCCGCCAGTGCCGGGGTGACCGCGTGTCGCGCGCGTGGTGCAGCGCGACCGCGGCGGGGAGGGTAGCGGCGGCGATGCCGATCGCGTCCAAGCCGATCATCGCGGCAGCGTGCGGTCGAGCCGCAGCAGCCGCGCACCGTGGACCACCAGTGCGGCGAGCGCGGTGGGGATCGCCCACATCGCCACTTCCAGTGGCGCGACGGTCACGCCCTCCTGCTGCAGGATTGCGCGGATCAGCAGGATCGAGCCAATCGCGATGAACACGTCCTCGCCGAAGAACAGCGCGATATTGTCGACCGCGGCGGCATGGGCGCGGAGGCGCTGGCGGGTGTCGTCGTCCAGCGGGGCATCGGTGTCGCGCTCGGCCGCGCCCTCCACCATCGGCGCGACGATGGGGCGTACCATCGGCACATGCCCGCCCAGCGCGGTGAGACCTAGCGCGGCTGCTGCCTGGCGCAGCAGGAAATAGCCGAGCAGCACGCGGCCCGCCGTCGCGCGCCGCAGCCGCTGCACCACCGCGCGCGCCTGTTCGCGGAGCCCGGCGCGTTCGAGCAGCCCGATCGCGGGCAGTGCCAGCCAGGCGACCGCGAGGAAACGCGCGTCGACAAAGGCTTTTCCGATCAGTGCGATCACCGCGATCGGCCCATGCCCGGCCGCCGCCGCGCTGGCGAATGCCGCGGCGGTGACGACCAGCAGCGGATGGATGCGGAGCGCAAAGCCCAGGACGATGATGACGATGCCCGACAGGACCAGCATCGCTGCGCCTCCTCAGAGCGTCGCGGCGGCGCGGGCCGCCTGGTTGTACTGGCCGGAGAGGCGGCGGAGCAGCCCGGCGGCCTGGGCGAGCGCCGCGGCATCCGGGCCGTCGGCGGCGACGGACTCGGCGAGCACCGTCTCCCGGATTGCGCGATAGGCAGTGCAGAATTCCACGCCCGCCTCCGTCGCGGCGATCAGCTTTTCCTTGCCAGCGCGCCGCGTCGTCACCAGCCCGACCTTCTCCAGCTTGCGGATGGCATAGGTGACGAGATGCGTATCTTCGACGTCGAGCACCAGCGCGATGTCGGCAAGCCGCTTGGGCCGATCGCGATGACGGACGGTATGGAGGATCAGCACTTCGAGCGGGGCCAGGGCGATGCCGGCTGCGGCGGCGCACCGCGCGATCCAGCGATGATAGGCGGTGGCGGCGAGGGTGAGGCTGAACTCCAGCTCCGACAGGGCCGGCGCGGCGCCATCGGCGAGATGCGCCGACGATACGATCGCTTTGCCTCTCGCCCGCTCCGACATCGTCCACCTCCCGCTGCAGGAAGCTTGCGCTATGCAAGTGAACTGTCAACATTTATGCTGCGATTCATCGATAAATTACAGTTGAGGATGCGGGACATGGGCGGGTGGCGGTTCTGGATCGATCGTGGCGGCACCTTCACCGATATCGTCGCACGCGCGCCCGACGGCACGCTCTCCACCGCGAAGCTGCTCAGCGAGAATCCCGAACTGTATGAAGATGCGGCGATCGCCGGGATCCGGCAGATCCTGGGGCTGGGCGCGGACGATCCCTGGCCGGCGGGCCTCATCGACGAGGTGAAGATGGGCACCACCGTCGCCACCAACGCGCTGCTCGAGCGCAAGGGCGCGCGGACGCTGCTGGTCGTCGATCGCGGCTTTGCCGACCTACTGGCGATCGGCAACCAGGCGCGACCCGCGCTGTTCGATCTCGCGATCCGGCCTGCGCTGCCGCTCCACGACGGCGTTCTGGAGATTGGCGGACGGATCGACCGCGACGGCCGGACGATCGCGCCGCTCGACGACGATGCCGTGTTCGCCGATCTGCGGGCGGCGCGGATCGCCGGCCATGAAGCGGTGGCGATCGCGCTTACCCATGCCTGGGCGCATCCTGCGACCGAGGCGCGGGTCGCCGAGCTGGCGCGCGCGGCGGGGTTCGCGCAGGTTTCCGCCAGCCATGCGGTCAGCCCGCTGATCGGGCTGGTCGCGCGCGGGCGGACCAGCGTCGTCGACGCCTATCTGTCGCCGGTGCTGCGCCGCTATGTCGATCGGGTCGCGGGTGCGCTGGGCAGCACGCCGCTCCACTTCATGCAGTCCAATGGCGGGCTTGCCGATGCCGCGCATTTCCAGGGCAAGGATGCGATCCTCTCCGGGCCGGCCGGCGGCGTCGTCGCCGCGGCGCGCACCGCCGAGCGGGCGGGCTTCGACCGGGTGATCGGCTTCGACATGGGCGGCACCTCCACCGACGTGGCGCTTTATGCCGGCCGCTTCGAGCGGGTGTTCGATG
Source organism: Sphingomonas sp. ABOLE (assembly GCF_003950455.1). NCBI lineage: Bacteria > Pseudomonadati > Pseudomonadota > Alphaproteobacteria > Sphingomonadales > Sphingomonadaceae > Sphingomonas > Sphingomonas sp. ABOLE. Next base: position 29,829 of record NZ_QQWY01000035.1, on the reverse strand, counting down.
CGGAAGTGGCGGGCGTCGAGATGCGCGTGCCGATGATGGCGATCGAGACGGTGGCGGCCGGCGGCGGCTCGATCCTGCACTTCGACGGCGCGCGCTATCGGGTGGGGCCGGACAGTGCGGGCGCCAATCCCGGCCCAGCCGCCTATCGCCGCGGCGGGCCGCTGACCGTGACCGACGCGAATGTGCTGGTCGGCAAGATCCGCCCCGAGCATTTCCCCGCCGTGTTCGGTCCCGCCGGGGACCAGCCGCTCGACCGGGACTCGGTGGCGCAGGGCTTCGCCGCGCTAGCCGAGCGGATTGCGGCGGCAACCGGCACGCCGCAGGATCCGCGCGCCGTCGCGGAGGGCTTCCTCTCGATCGCGGTCGCCAACATGGCGGCGGCGATCAAGCGCGTCGCCCTGGAGCGCGGCGAGGATGTCGCCGGCTTCGTGCTGCAATGTTTCGGCGGTGCGGGCGGGCAGCATGCCTGCCGCGTCGCCGAGCTACTGGGGATGCGACAGGTGCTGATCCATCCATTGGCCGGCGTGCTCTCGGCCTATGGCATGGGGCTGGCCGATCGCGCGGCGCTCCGCCAGCGCTCGATCGAGCAGCTTCTTGTACCCGCAGCGGTCGCGGACCTCGAGGCGCTGGCAGCGAGGCTGGGCGACGAGGCCGCCGGAGATCTGGGCGACGGTGCCGCCGTGCACCACACTGCTACCGCCCATCTGCGCTATGCGGGGACCGACACCGCCCTCGGCGTGCCGCTCGGCGCGGCGGCGACGATGCGCGTGGCGTTCGAGGCGGCCCACCAGGCGCGGTTCGGCTTCACCAGTCCGGGCCGGGACATTGTGATCGAGAGCCTGATGGTCGAGGCGGTGCGGCCCGGCGAGACCGTTGCGCCGCCGCCGCTGCTGCCGCGCGAGGGGCCGATCGCTGCGCCACTGGCGGTCGTGCCGGTGTGGACAGGCGGCGCCGAGCATGCGGTGCCGGTGCTCGATCGCGCGGCGTTGCGCCCCGGCGACCGTCTGGAAGGCCCGGTGCTGATCCGCGAGGCGACCGCGACGACGATGGTCGAGCCGGGCTGGGTGCTCGGCGTGCGCGACGGCGGCGAGCTGGTGCTGGACCATGAAGGCGCCGGCAAGCGCGTCGAACCCGACCCGGCAATCGCCGATCCGGTGCAGCTCGAGCTGTTCAACACCCAGTTCATGGGCATCGCCGAGCGGATGGGGGTGGTGCTGCGCAACACTTCGAGCAGCGTCAACATGAAGGAACGGCTGGATTTCTCCTGCGCGCTGTTCGACGCCGAGGGGCGGCTGGTGGCCAATGCACCTCACGTTCCCGTGCATCTCGGCGCGATGGGGGACAGCGTGCGGGCGGTGCTGGCGCGGCGCGGGTCGACGCTGAAGCCGGGCGACGCGATCGCGCTCAACGATCCCTTCCACGGCGGCACGCACCTGCCCGACGTGACCGTGATCACCCCCGTGTTCGACGGCGGCGAACTTCGCTTCTTCGTCGCCAATCGCGGCCACCATGCCGATATCGGCGGGCTTACGCCCGGATCGACTCCGCCGGAATCGACACGGCTCGCCCAGGAAGGGGTGGTGATCGACGACTTCCTGCTCGTCGACGGCGGCGTGTTCCAGGAAGCCGCGTTCCGTCGCCTGCTGACAGAGGCCGAATGGCCGGCCCGCAATCCGGACGTCAACGTCGCCGACATCAAGGCGCAGCTGGCCGCCAATGCCAGCGGCGTGGCCGAGCTGCAGGCGCTGGTCGCCGCCCGGGGCTGGCCGATGGTCCGCGCCTATATGGGCCATGTCATGGCCAATGCCGAGGAGAGCATCCGCCGCGTCGTCGCCGGTTTGCATGACGGCGTGTTCGAGGACCGGCTGGACGATGGCGCGCCGCTCAAGGTGGCGGTGACGGTCGATCAGGCGGCGCGCACGGCGGTGATCGACTTCACCGGCACCGGCCCGGCGAGCGCGGGCAATTTCAATGCGCCGCCTTCGGTGGCGCGGGCGGTGGTGCTTTATGCCTTTCGTTGCCTGGCGGGCGAGGCAATTCCGCTCAACGAAGGTTGTCTCGCGCCGCTCCAGATCATCATTCCCGAAGGCTCGTTCCTTGCGCCTCCGCCGGGCAGCGCGGTGGTCGCCGGGAATACCGAGGTCAGCCAGGCGCTGTGCAATTCGCTGCTCGGCGCGCTGGGGGCGGCGGCGGCCTCGCAGGGCACGATGAACAACTTCCTGTTCGGCAACGACCGCCACCAATATTACGAGACGATCTGCGGCGGGGCGGGGGCGGGGCCCGGCTTTGCCGGTGCCTCGGCCGTGCACACGCACATGACCAACACCCGGATCACCGATCCCGAGATTCTGGAGCTGCGCTATCCGGTGCGGCTGGATCGGTTCGGGATCCGGCGCGGATCGGGGGGCATGGGGCAGTGGCCGGGCGGCGACGGCGCGGTACGCGCGGTGACGATGCTCGAGCCGATGACCGTGACGCTGGTTGCCTCGCGCCGCACGGTCGCGCCGTTCGGGCTGGCGGGCGGCGCGGCGGGGCAGCCGGGCACCCAGCGGATTGAGCGCGCGGACGGGCGGATAGAGCCGATCGGCGGCACCGCGCGCGCTGAGCTGGCGAAAGGCGACCGGATTGTCATCGAAACGCCCGGCGGGGGTGGCTATGGGAGGGCAGTCGGTCGTGAGTTCGACAGCGTTGAGAACGCTCGTTCAAGGCATTGACGGCAGATCGCTGGAAGGTCTTCGCAAATCGCGTCTCCCGGAACCAGCGATCCTTGAAGCCTTGGTAGGGACGGCTCGTGTCCATGCGCACTGGTGGCAGCTTCCGGAGCGCGAGGTTGTTCCGCTGAACATCCTTGAGCGCATCTATGCGCATCTCAGGGTGATGACTCCAATTCGCGAGGAATGCGGCGAGGGCTGATCCACTTCGCCGCGCATACGACGCGATCTCGCGACCGGCTCCGCTTAGAAATGACTCTGCTGGAACCTGCAAAACTTACGCCCGATGACCGATACGACGTGCCCGAAAGCATGCTTTGAATCATGCTCGGCGAGTACCAATTAGGTTCAAGGAGCGCGGGTTCTTGTCCGGGTTTCGGACCAGACTTTTTGGTGGGCCACGAAGGGGCCACGGATTGCTGGTCGTGTCAGAACCCACGCTTTTCTGCGGGCTACAGCATCCGATATGAGTCCTGTAAGCCCAAAGCATCTAACAAGCCATCACCTCAGGAAAAGGCAGGATAGTCGCCCCGCTGCGCAGGCTATCCAGCAGGTCCGACCACCACTGTGCCATCGCCACGCGTTCCTTCCAGTGTCTGCCGCGATGGTAAGCCGCGCGGACCCTGTCGCTGTCGCCGTGCGCCAACGCGCGTTCGATGGCGTCGTAGGACCATTTGCCGGATTCGTTCAGCAAGGTGCTCGCCATCGCCCGGAAGCCGTGTGCCGTCATCTCGTCGCTGGAGTATCCGAGGCGGCGAAGTGCAGCGTTGAGGGTGTTGTCCGACATCGGCCGCGTGCGAGACCGCATCGATGGGAAGACATAGCCATTGGACCCGGTGATCGAGCGGATCTCAAGGAGGATGGCGATCGACTGAGTCGAGAGTGGGACATGATGTGGCTTGCGCATCTTCATCTTCTCGGCCGGGATGGTCCACACGGCGGCGTCCAAGTCGATCTCCTCCCACCGGGCATGGCGCAATTCCCCAGGGCGGACGAACACATGGGGCGCCAGCTGCAGTGCCCATTTGGTCATTCCCTGGCCTTCGTAGCTGTCAATGGCACGCAGCAGCTTCCCGACATCCTTCGCTTCGGTGACGGCGCCATAATGCGTGACGGTCGGCGTCAATAACGCGCCACGCAGATCCCGTGTCGGATCGGACTTTAATCGGGCAGTGGCGATCGCGTAGCGGAACACGGCGCTCGCCAACTGGAGGGTGCGCCGTGCGGTCTCCAGCTTGCCGCGCTTCTCGATCTTCCGGATCGCGGCTAGCGCATCGATCGGCTCGATCTCGTGGATCGGCATCTTGCCGATCGAGTTGTCGAGCAGGCTGAGGAGATATTCGCTGCGTGACGCGGTTGCAGGAGCCCACGCCCGGTCACCATCACGCCGTCTCTTTGAGCAGTATTCGTTGGCGACACGGGTGAAGGTAATGTCCGCAAGCGCTTCCTTCCGGAGCTTCTCGCGATGCCGCTCTAGAGCGGGGTCTTTCCCTTCTGCCAGAAGTTCTCGGGCGTCGTCGCGCAGATTGCGCGCGTCGCGCAGGCCTATCTCGGGGTAAGCGCCGAAACTGAGCTTCTTTTCGACGCCGTGGCGCTTGTACTTCATCCGCCAGAGGCGGGAGCCGGACGGCGACACGACGAGAAACAGGCCTAGCTCGTCGTACAGCTTGTAGGCCTTGTCGCGAGTCTTGGCCTTTCGAATTGCGATATCGCTCAGCGCCATGGTTCGGGCCTTTCGTAGCGAAGCCCGACCGGGTGGGGCCTCATGCCAAATTTTAGATCCGCAATCCTGGGAAAAGGGCCCCACTTGGCCTTGCGCTTCAGTGGAACTGAACGAGCGATCACGAACCGGACGGCCAAAAAATACCGCAGATTTCTGCGGTTTACAAAGCCGTATGGGAATTCCTGGGATCGAAAAATGGTGCCGGTTGCAGGAATCGAACCCGCGACCTTCGGTTTACAAAACCGCTGCTCTACCAGCTGAGCTAAACCGGCCCTGGCTTGCTGCGAAGCGAGGCTAAACCCGCATCTGCGCGGTTTGTCGCAGCGGGTCAAGCGGGAAGGGCCTGACGGCGACCGCGCCTGCAACACGGCTCCCGCCGGCAGGTGCTGGCGGAGCGCTGTCGATACGCTCGATGGGCTGCGCTCCCAGGGTTTTACCCCGAGAACGCAGCGCATCGGTTACATGCGGAAGCTAACGCTTGCCGCAAACACTCGACCGTTCTTGTAGAAGGCGGTCGGAGCATCCTTGGTGCCGCTGTACGAATAATAGGTTTCGTCCAGCAGGTTTTGTGCGTTGACGCTCACCGTCACCTGCTCGGTCAGCTTGTACGCGATCGAAGCGTCGAGCTGGTGGTAGCCGTCGGTGCTGTCGACCGAGTTGAGGCGGCCGATGCCGGTGAAATAGTGGCTGCGCCAGTTCCAGCTCACGCGCGCCTGGAGCGGCCCCTTTTCGTAATAGGGGATCACGTTGATGGTGTGGCGCGACAGATAGGGCAGGTTAAGCACGTTGCCGTCAGCGTCCGATCCAGCGTCGTCCTTGGCGTAGGTATAGTTGGTCTGGATGCCGAAGCCGCCCCAGATCGGGGTCTGGAACGCCACCGACACGCCGTTCACGGTCGCGTCCGATGCGTTGACCGGCAGGTTCACCTGATAGGTCGCCAGCTGCCCGGTCAGCTGGTTCAACAGCGTCTGCACGCTCGTCTTGGAAACGATGTACGAGCTGATCTCGCGGCGGAAATATTCCACCGAGAAGAGGCCGCCCGGACGGAAATACCATTCCGCCGAGAGCTCGTAGTTGCGCGATTCATACGGCGCCAGGTTGGGGTTGCCGCCGCCTGCGGTTAGCTGGGTATCGTTGCGGCTGAACGAGCCGGCCAGTTGATTGTAGCGCGGACGGGCGATCACGTCGGCAATGCTGCCGCGAACCAGGAAAGTCGGCGTGACCTGATAGGCGACGTTGATGCTGGGCAGGAACTTCAGATAATCCGTCGTGGTCCGCGTCGGGATCGGTGTGGACGAACCGTTCAGGAAGGTCGCATAGTCCGAGATGTCCTTGGTATAGACCATCCGATAACCGACATTGCCGCGCACCGGGCCGCGCTCGAAATCGAGCTGGGCATAGGCCGAGCCATTCTGTTCGCGGACTCGGTAGGACGAACCATAATCACGCCCTGCGTCGACATAGATGCCGCTGTTCAGCGCATCAATCACCGCGTCGCCCGTCAACGTGGCAAAGCGGTTCGAATTGCCGGTGGCGTTGAGGCCGTCGAACAGGCCTTCCGGCGACAGCACATATTTGTAGTTCGCTAGCGTGATCGGGCTGGTGAAGTATACGCGCGAACCGAACGCATCGAGGCGGTTGATGTGATCGGAATATTTCACGCCCAGGCGCACCTTGGTGAAGATGCTGTTGTCCACGTCCGCCGCCATGTCCAACTGGCCATAGCCTTCCTCGTCGAGCGTCTGGCTGCGGCCGATGCCGCCGATCTGATAGGCGTTGATCACGCTGCCGTCAGGCAGGGTCGTCGGCCGCAGGTCGCTGCGGAAGAAGGCGTTCGGGTTGGTCGGATCGGTCGCGAAGGTCACGTCGGAGCTGTTCGCCGAATAGGCGTAGCTGAACGGCATGTTGCTCTGGACGTTGAACAGATACTCCGGATCGGTGCCGCCCGTCGCCTTCGTCCAGCCGCCGTTCGCGCTGAGCGTGACCTTGCCTACCGTCCAGTCGGCGGCAAGGTTGACGCTGGAGGTGCGGACTTTCGTCTTGCGATAGTTGTTGTCCAGCTGGGCGCTGGTCGACGGCAGCGTCGTCGATCCGAACGAGGCGTTGGTGATCAGCCCGTTCGAAACCGTTGCCGAGTTCAGCGCACCGGTGGCCCAGCCCGGCACGACATATTCGGACTGGCTGAAATTGTTGTAGGTGCCGTCGATGTGCAGCCCGGTGAGGGTCAGGTGCAGCGCGTCCGACGGATTGTACTGCACGGCAACCTGGCCGCCGATGCGTTCGCGGGTCTGCTTGAAATAGGCATGGTTGATGCCGTACGGATAGCGCGCATTGGCGAGATCCTGCAGCGAGCCGCCGGTGATCTGCGCGTTCGGGTTCTTCAGCGAAAGATTGCCGTTGGCGTCGGTATTCAGGAAGTCCTTGCCCGAGGCATAGCCGAAATATTCGATGCCGGCACGCGCCAGCGAATCCTTGTCGTAGGTCGCGGCTGCGAGAATGCCGAAATTGCCGGCGTCGTTATGCCAGCTGTAGAGCAGCGAACCGCGCGGATTGCCCAGGTCGGACCGGTCGTTGTACGAATAGCCAGCCGAGCCGATCAGCGTGTTCGGCTTGAGGTCGAGCGGCTTGCGGGTGTGCACGATCACGGTGCCGCCGAGGCTGCCCTCATCGATGCGCGGCTCGGGCGACTTGAACACTTCGATGCGCTCGACGATTTCCGGCGCAAGCAGCGAATAGTTGAAGGTGCGCGATGTCACGTCGCCAGGCGCACCACCCCAGTCTGCGGATGCGATGTTGTGGCCGTCGATCAGGATGCGGTTCAGCGCCGGATCGGTGCCCTGGATGGCGACCTTCTCACCGATGCCGAACTGGCGGTCGATGCTGACGCCCGGAATGTGCGACAGCGATTCCGCGACATTGCGATCGGGGAACTTGCCCACGTCCTCGGCGGTGATGACGTCGACGACAGCATTGGCGTTGCGCTTCACCTCGATCGCGCGACGAAGGCTGCCGCGGATGCCGGTGACGACGATTTCGTCGCCGCCGCTGGCGCCCTGGCCGCCGTCCTGGCCTTGTGCAGGAGCCGGTGCAGAATCCTGCGCGAACGCCGGAGCGGCGGCCGCGAAACTGGCGATCAACAGGGCCGCAACACAGGACGAATCCTTAAATCCTAGCAACTTACTACGCATAAACCCTATGTCCCTTTTTTCTGAAACTACGATGCGACGGTGGCGGCCTGCCCAAGGCTTGCCGCCGCATGCACGGATGTTTGCCCCCCAAGATCGGTAACCGCATAAGTAAAGCCCGGCTGGAGCGCGAAGGCGCCGACCCGGCCGTGGCGGTCGATGGCGAGGAACGCGACCTGCGCGTCCTTCACGGCATCGCCGCGCAATTTTGCGATGTGCAGCACGGCCTCGCGGCAGGCGGCCATCGGATCCATGCCCGCGCGCATCGACGAGACGACGCGCGCCGAACCGGCGATCCGCGTCACTTCCTCGCCCACGCCGGTGGAGGTCGCGGCACCCACATCGGGCTCGACCATCAGGCCGCACCCGGCCTGGGGCGAATCCCCGACGCGGCCGCGCAGCTTGAAGGCCATGCCCGAGGTGGTGCAGGCGCCCGCCAAGCGGCCATTGGCATCACAGGCGACAATACCAATCGTGTCGTGGTCCAGCGCTGAGCCGCGCTGATTTTCTATATTGGCTACAGGCTTGTACTGGGCAGTCTTAAGCCATTCGCGCCACGCCGCCTCGGCCTCGGGCGTCAGCAGGCGGGTCTTGGGGAACCCCTGGTCGAGTGCGAACTGGCGCGCGCCTTCGCCCACCAGGAAGGTGTGCGGGGTCTTCTCCATGACGCGGCGCGCCACCGAAATCGGGTGGAGGATGTCCTCCAGCGCGGCCACCGCGCCGACATTGCCGCGATCGTCCATGATGATTGCGTCGAGCGTTACACGGCCGTCGCGATCGGGATAGCCGCCCAGGCCCACCGAGTGGTTTTTCGGGTCTGCCTCGGGCACCCAGCCGCCGGCCTCGACCGCGTCGATTAGCGAGCCGGTCTTCTTCCACTGGGCATAGGCAGCGGCGTTCGCGGCCGCGCCGAAGTCCCAGGTCGAGACGATCAGCGCGCGCGGCGCCGATGCCTGCGCGATCGCCGCGCCCGCGGGCAGCACGGCTGCACCCGCCAACCCCAATTTCAACGCCTCGCGCCGATCCAGTCCCATCGATGCATCCCCATGCAGCGCCGTTGCGCCGCTCTCCTCGTTGCACGCGACGTCACATTGCTGTCACCGCGCAGAAGGGATGCTGTCATAGGTCCCATCGGTATACAATACCAAATAAAGAAACTGGTTTTATATATGACAGCCGATGGTCTCATCCGTTACGTTTTTTGAGTCCAATGTTGCCCAAACGCAACGGGCCGGAGCGCAGCACCCGCGCCCCGGCCCGCTTGCAGCCCGTAATCGACTCAGCGCGGCGCGGTGAAGCCGCCGATCTCGGCGATGGCGAGCTTGGGCTCGGCCAGCGCGGTCTCGGCGAAGCGGAGGCGCAGATAGCGGGCCGGGCGCGCCTGCGCAAAGCCGATGCGCTGGGTGGAAAGCGCATAGGCGATGTTGCTGAACTCGCCGCCCGCGGCAGGCTGCCAGGCCTTGCCGTCCATGCTGACCTCGGCCGTATAGCCCTTGGGCGGGGCGGCATCGGTCATCACGTGGCGCGACGGCGTCAGGCTGAAGCCGGCCAGCGCGGTCTCGCTGCCGAGATCGATGGTCACCTCCACCGGTGCGCCGGGCTTGGGGGCGGGCACGGTCCAGATCGTGCCGGGGTCGCGATCGAGGAGCTTTTCGGCGCCGGTGCCGGGCGCGCTCACGATCTTCCAGTTGCGCGTGTCGATCACCGTCGGGTCCGACGAGACGATCGGCGCGACCGGCACCGGCGCGACCGAGCGGAACAGCGCAAACTCGCTGATCGCGGGGCAGGCGGGCGCCTCGAGGATGCGGAGCCGGACGCGACGCGGGGCAATCGGCTGGGGGAGCCGCAGGATGCGCTGGGCCGAGATGCATTGCTTCTCGGCGAGCTGCTGCCAGGTGCCGTCGATCTCGGCATCCACCGCGAACCGCGCCACGCGGACGCCGAGCGGCAGATATTCGCGCAGTCGGATCACGTCGAAGCGGGTGCCGGGCTTGAGGTCGAGCGTCAGCGTCGGCGTCGTCGTGCCGTCGGGGGTGGACCAATAGGTCTCACGGTTGCCGTCGAGGACCCGCGACGCTGCGAAGGCCGCGCCCCGGGTGGCGCTGGCATGCGCGACCGCGCCCTTGGCGAGATCGGTCGCGAAGGTAGCGCGGATCGCGTCGCCGAAGCTCTTGAGGATCTTCACGTCCTGGTCGGCGATGCGGCCGCGGCGATCGGGCGGCAGGTTGAGGTTGAGATTGGTGCCCCGGCCCACCGACTCGTCATAGAGCTGCACCAGCCGTTCGGGGCTCTTCACCCGCGAATCCTCGTCGGCATGGTAGAACCAGCCCGGCCGGATCGAGACGTCGGTTTCCGCCGGCCACCAGAGCGCGCCGCCGCGCACGCCCGAATTGCCCTCGCTCTGGACATAGGGGTGGTTGGGCATGGTCGGCCAGCAGGGATCGCCCGCCACGCCGTCCTCATTGCCCACCCAACGGATGTCGGCGCCGAGCGGATCGAAGGTGCAGGCATCGGGCTGGAGCTGGTGGACCAGCGCCACGATCGACGGCCAGTTGTAATAGGCCGGGGCGTCGATCTTCCGCGTCTCGCGCGCGCCGCCATAATAGCCGTCGCCGCCATTGGCACCGTCGAACCACACTTCGAACAGTTCGCCATACTGGGTGCAGAGCTCGGTCAGCTGGGCGCGGTAATAGGCAATGTAGGCGGGCCGGCCGTACTCGGGATGGTTGCGGTCCCAGGGCGAGAGATAGACGCCGAAGGGCAGCCCGGCGCGCTTGCACGCATCCGACATCTCGCGGACGATATCGCCCTGGCCATTCTTGTAGGGGCTGTTGCGGATGCAATGCTCGGTCAGTTTGGTCGGCCACAAGCAGAAGCCGTCATGGTGCTTGCACACCAGGATCAGGCCCTTGAGCCCGCCCGCCTTGGCCGCCGCGACGATCTGATCGGCGTTGAAATCGCTGGGGTTGAAGGTCTTGGGATCCTCGTCGCCATAGCCCCATTCCTTGTCGGTGAAGGTGTTCATCGAGAAGTGGATGAAGGCATATTGCTCGCGCTGATGCCATTTCCACTGCCGCGCCGACGGCGTGGCGCCATAGGGCTTGGGCGCGGGCGTCCTGGCGGCGGCGCTGGTCGCGGCATGGGCGAGCGCCGGGGTGGCGATGCCGGCGGCGACGAGCGCGCGGCGGGAAAGGGTCGTCATTTGCGTTCTCCGGAGAGGGGTTCGGGGATGAGCCAGGTCTCGGCGACCTGATGGCCACGGCCGCTGCCGCCCATGCCGGCAGGCCGCGTCCAGGCGAGATCGAGCGTGCCGCCGCGCGTGGCGGCAGCGGGGATGGGGATGTCCACCGTCATCGGGTTGGTCTTGCGATCGAGCGGCGGGTGAAGCTCGATGCTGCCATTGGCGACGAGGCGCATCGGTAGCCAATAGTCCTCGCCGGCATAGGTGGCGACGAGGCGGTAGCGGCGTTTGGGGTCGAGCCCGGTATAGTGGAGCCGCAGCGGGGCGTCGTACAGGCTTTCGGCATAGCTGATCCACGACATCCGCCAGCCCTGGTTTGGCGTGCGATCGGCGATGCCTTCCACGGCGCCGTGGAAGCGCAGTGGATCGGCGATGGCGCTGCTGCCGCGGGCGAGGTGGGGCGCGTTCCAGGGATCGCCGAGATCGTCGTAGAGCGCGCCTTCCTTCGCGCGCGCGTAGTCCGCGAGCTGCGCCGGGGTGCGGGTGGCAAGCTGCTTTTCGATCCACACGCGGTCGTTGAGATCGACATCGACGCGGTCGAGATTGGCGCCGCGCTCGACATTGGAGGCGCCGTACAGCTTTACGCTGAGCTGGAGCCTTGCGCCCTGCCACAGCCGCTCGGCGAGATCGAAGAGGCGGGTGCGCAGCGCGGGCACGGGCGCGGGATCGGCTTCGGCCAGCCTTGTGTGTGCCGTCGCGGCATCGGGGGCGGCAAGGGCGGCGGACTGGCGGGCGCGGGCGGCGATCAGGCGGTGGCGGACGATCGCGTCGTAGACCGCGCGGTAGCGGAGCGCGTCGACCCGCCAATCGGCCCACGTGGCCGGCTTGAGACCGTCCACCAGCGCCAGCGTCGCATCGATGCTGCTGTTCGCGGCGGGATCGCCCGTCCAATTGTCTTCGAGTGCGAACAATGCCTTTGCCGTTTCGGGATCGCCGACGAAACCGGTGGCATAGTCCCGCGCAAACGCTTCGGGCGTGGTCTGCGGGTCCCAGCCGAGGCGGAACCAGAGGAACTGGTTCGCATCGTCGTTCACGCCTTCGGAATAGGTGACGAAGCCGCTGCTGCCGGGATCGAGATGGCGGAACAGCGACGTCATCGCGCGCGGGCGCGGGTTGATCGGCTCGCGGCCCTCGGTGAGCGCGAAGGCGGGGCTCCAGCGATCGACCGGCACCTGCGCGTGCATGGTGTGGGCGATGTCGGGATAGAGCAGCAGCTGGTAGCCGGCGGGCAGATGGTGCCGCTGGACGGCGACCGGGTCGCGCGTCTGGGGCCCGGCGAAGATGCCGGTCAGCCAGCGCGGGCGGCGCGCAAGTTGGGCGTAGAAGGCGTCGAGTCCCGCCGCGTCGAAGCCCTGCGTCGAGATCCACACGCCGGCGGCTGGATTGCGTGCGTGCAGGGCGGCGGCTTCGTCGGCGACCAGCGGGAAGAGCCGGTCCGGCGCGGCATGGCCCGGATCGCCCCCGGGGACGTAGAGCGCATCCACTCGCGGCAGTGCGCCGAGCAGCGCGCGGAAGCGGCCCAACTCGGCATCCCGCTCGGCCTGCGTGTCATAGTCATGCAGGTTCGGGTAATAGAGCGCGAAGTCGATGCCGAGCCGGTGCGCGATGTCGCCGATCCCGCGCAGCGTCTCCAGCGGCGGGGCGGGGAAGAGCGGGCTGGTGGCATCGTCGTCGGAGACCGGCGCGATGACCTGGACGCCGCTGGCGCCCCACAGCGCGAAATCCTCGATCCGGCGGCGGAACATCGCCAGCGTCCAGGCATCATAGCTGTTGTTCTTGGCGCGATAGCCGATCTGGGTGAGCCGCACCGGCCGCGCCGGCGCGCTGTCGTAGTGCAGTGGCCGCGCGCCGGTCCGCAGATACCAGCCCGCGCCATAGACCAGCCCGCGCGCGCCCTGCGCGGTGATCACCAGCGTGTCGCCGATCCGGCGGACGGCAAAACCTTCGCGCGGCAGGTACCTCGGCGCGACCTTGCGCCATGCCGCCCGCCGAGAAGCGGGGAGGGCTGCCTCAACACTGTCTCGCGGCGCCAGCAGCACCCGCGCGCACGGCGTGTGCCGCTCCTCCAGCCGCGCACGCAGCAGGTCGGCCGCCACGGCGCCGCCGGAGCCGGCGGCGACGCAGGATGCCGTCGTCGTCAGGAGCGCGGCGGCGAGCAACATCAGGCGGGCGTGCGGCCGTTGGAGGGCGGCCGATCGGCCGGCGCGCGCCCGAACGCTGGGTTCGGCTTTGCCGACATGGTGAAGCGCAGCGTGCCGCCTTTCACCAGATCGGCGTGCGCGATCCAGCTTTTGGTCCACGGCTTGCCGTTCCAGGTGACCGCCGCGACGTAGGGCGTGTCGGCGCGGTTGCCCGGCGCCTCGATCACCAGCTTCCGCCCGTTGCCGACCGTTACCTCGGCCCGCTCGAACAGCGGCGAGCCGAACACATAGGCCGCCTCGACCGGGTCGACCGGATAGAAACCCAGCGCCGAGAAGACGAACCAGGCGCTCATCTGGCCGCAATCGTCGTTGCCGATGATCCCGTCGGGGTCGTTCCTGTACATCTCTACGCACAGCCGCCGCACCATCGCCTGGGTCTTCCAGGCCGCGCCGACATAGGCGTAGAGATAGGGCGCGTGCTGATCGGGCTCGTTGCCGTGCGCGTACTGGCCGACCAGCCCCGAAATATCCGGCGGCGCGTTGTCGGGCAGGGTGGAGGGGGCGTTGAACAGCGCGTCGAGCTTGGCCTCGAACTTGGCGTCGCCGCCCATGTGCCAGATCAGCCCATAGACGTCGTGCTGGTTAAGGAAGGTCGCCTGCCAGCCATTCGCCTCGGTATAGTCGCGCCACCAGGGCTTGGGCATATGGCCGAGCTGGATGGGGTCGTAGGGCGTCCACCAGCTGCCGTCGGCGAAGCGCGGACGTGCGAAGCCGATGCTGCTGTCGATCACGTTGCGCCAGTTGCCCGAGCGTTCGCGCAGCCGCGCGGCATCGCCCTTTTCGCCGATCGCTGCGGCGAGATGGGACGACGCCCAGTCGTCATAGGCATATTCCTGCGTCCGGCTGACGCTCTCGAACCATTTATCCGCAGGCACATAGCCCATGCGATCGTAGAGATCGCGGCCCTTGCTATTGTCCTTGTCGGGCGCGGTGAAATCGAAGCTGCGGCGGCGAATCGCGGGCCATGCGGCGGCATAATCGGCCTCGATCCCCTTGGCCTGCGCCTCGGCGAGCGGCACGACGCCGTGCCAGCCGATCATCGTGCCAGTTTCCTTGCCCTGGAGCGGCCAGACGAGCGGGCCATAGGGTGACTGGGCGGTCTGCCGGATCATGTCATCGACCAGCGACTTGGTGCGATCGGGCGCGATCAGGGTGAGGAGGGGGTGCAGCGCGCGATAGGTGTCCCACAGCGAATAGGTACTGTAGGCCGCGCCGCCCTTGGGCACGCTGTGGATCTGGCCGTCCATGCCGGGATAGCGGCCGTCGACGTCGGAAAACAGCGTCGGGGCGAGTTGGGCGTGGTACAGCGAGGTACTGAGGATGGTACGCTGGTCGGCGGTGCCGCCCTCGACCTTGATGGCTTCGAGCGCCAGTTGCCACCGGGCGGTGGCATCGCGGCGGGTGCGATCGAAGTCCCAATGTCTCGCTTCGGTGACCAGACTGGCGCGGGCACCCGCGACGTCGACGCCCGAAAGCCCGCAACGCACGAGAATCGGGGCCTTTCCTGCGTCCGCATAGTGCAGGACGGCCTTGAGTCTCCGACCAGTGACCCGGCGGCTGCCGGCGGGCTGCTCGGCATCGTCATCGCCGTAGAAGGTGATGCGATCGGGCTGGCGCGAGAGCTGGAGCGCGAAGAAGATCTTGCGACCCTTGGCCCAGCGGAAAACTTGTCGCCGGCCGGTGATCGTGCCGTCGGCCTCGACTTCCAGCAACGCGTCGGCGATCAGCGGCGGGCTGTCCGAACTGTCGAGCACCAAATGCGACAGATCGAGGAGGATATGCCCGGCGCCGGCCGGGAAAGTATAGCGATGCCAACCGGTTCGCTCGGTAACGGTCAGCTCCGCGCGCACGCCGTTGTCGAGCGCGACATGGTAATAGCCGGGCTCGGCATGCTCGTCCTGATAGCGCTGGCGATAGCCGGTCTCGGGCTTTTCGCGGGTGCCGGGCTGCAACACCACCGGTCCCCGAGCGGGGACAACGAGCAGATCGAGCATGTCGCCGATGCCGGTGCCCGAGAGGTGGGTGTGCGAGAAGCCGAGGATCGAGCCGTCGCTATGATAATAGCCCGAGCAGGTCTCCCAGCGCTCGACCCCCGTATCGGGGCTCAGCTGCACCATGCCGAAGGGCAATGTCGCCCCCGGATAGGTGTGGCCCGTGCCGCCGGTGCCGATGAACAGATTGGGTGCAGTGCGGCGCGGCGATGTCGCCGCGGCGGAACGCGGTAAAGCAGCGGCGGCAAGGCCGATCGCGCTGGAGCCGAGCAGATGGCGGCGGGAGAGGATCACAACGCTTCCTGAAGCAGCTTGGGTTGGACCGCAGCGAGATGGACCAGCAGTTCGCCGAACAGGCCATTGGCCCAGGCGAACCAGTCGCGGGTGAATTTGGACGGGTCGTTCTGGTCGACCGCCTCATGGATGAATCCCGTGCCCGCGTCGCTAGTGCTAAGCATTCGCAGAATATTGCGAAGCGTTCGCACATCGCGGTCATAGCTGAAACCGCGCATGATCAACGACATCGGCCAGACGTGGCCAAGTCCGACATGCGGTCCGCCGATGCCTTCGACGACCTTGCCGCGCGACCAATAGGGATTGGTCTCGCTCCAGCACGCCGCGGCGGTGCGCTGCCATAGCGGGTCGCTCCGATCGACGCAGCGGAGATAGGCGAGGCTCGAGAGCGACGGCACATTGGCATCGTCCATGAAGACCGCGTTGCCGAAGCCGTCCACTTCGTACGCCATCACCTCGCGCCCGTCGCGCAGCCGCATCGTGCCATATTCGCGCAGTGCGGCCTCGATTTCACCGGCGAGGGACATCGCGTCGTTCGCAAGCGCGGAATCCTGACGCGCTGCCATTGCAAGTGTGGCAAGTTCGCGCAGCACGGTCACCGCGAAGTGATTGGACGGGATCAGGAACGGATAGATGCACGCATCGTCCGAGGGCCGGAATCCGCAATGGATCAGCCCCACCGGGCGGCTGGGCGGGCCATAGCCGTCGAGCATCAGCGTTTCGGTCGGACGATCGCTGCTGCGCAGAAAGCGATAGGGGCCGGGACCATGCTTGCGCTGCTGCTCGCGGAAGGTGCGGATAATGGTGCGCGCGGATTCCGCCCACTGCGCGTCGAACGGCGAGGTGTCGCCGGTCGCCTTCCAATAATCATGCGCCAATCGAATGGGATAGCAGAGGCTGTCGATCTCCCATTTCCGCTCGGCGACGCCCGGCTTCATCTCGGTCTTGTCGTGCAGCGCCCAGCTCAGCTTGGTGTGGGCGTGCGGATCCGCAAGGAACGCGTTGGCATAGGGATCGAGCAGGACGCACCGCGCCTGGCGGGCGATCAGGCCCTGATAGAGCCGGCGCAGATCGGCGTCTTCTCGGGCGAGGTGCAGATAGGGCCGCACCTGCGCCGAGCTGTCGCGCAGCCACAGCGCGTCGATGTCGCCGGTGATGACGAACGCATCGGGCTTGCCGTCCACCACGCCCATCTTCACCGTGGTATCGAGCGTGTTGGGATAGCAGTTGCCGAACATCCAGCGCAGCTTGGGGTCGGCGATCTTGCTGGAAACACGCGCGATTTCGCGCTCGACAGCCTTGCTGACGAAGCGCCGGTCGGCCGGCGCGGGGCGCTTGCTGATGAAGTCCGGCTTGTCCGCAGCGAAGGCGGGCGTGGCGGCAAGCGCGAGGCCCGCGCCGAGCAGGGTGCGACGATCGATTATTTTGGCGATCATTTCGGCAGCACCTGCGCGTCGCCGTTCAGGGTGAATTCGGCCCATTGTCCTGCGCCGTCGCCCGGCTGGCCGCCGCCGATCCACACGCGATAGGTGCCCGGCAGCACCCGGCGGGTGCCGTCGCGCGCGACGCTGCTGATGCTGCGCGGGTCGAGCGTGAACGACAGGCTCGCCGATTTGCCGGGCGCGAGCGAAGCGCGCTGGAAACCCGCGAGCTGGCGCTGGAGCACGGGCGTGGTGAACCCGCCTGGTTTGCCCGCGTCGGGCGTGACGACATAAACCTGCGCCACTTCCTCACCGCTGCGGTTGCCCGCATTGGTGAGCCTGGCGCTGACCTGCACCGGCTGGCCGAGGCCGGCCGCCTTCACCGCAACGCTGTCATAGGCGAACTTGGTGTAGCTGAGGCCATGGCCGAAGCCCCAGAGTGGCTTGCCGGTGAAGTAGCGATAGGTGCGCTCCTTCATGCCATAGTCCACGAACGCCGGCAGGTCGTCGACCGAGGTGTAGAAGGTCAGCGGCAGGCGGCCCGAGGGATTGTTCTTGCCCGCCAGCGTCTCGGCGATCGCGGTGCCGCCTTCTTCGCCCGGATACCAAGCTTCGAGGATCGCGTCCGCGAGGCTCGGATCGACCGCCACCGCGCTGCCGCTGGTGAGGACCAGGACCAGCGGCTTGCCGGTCTTGCGCAGTGCCTTGAGCAGTTCGAGCTGCGGGCGGGGCAGGGCGATGTCGGTTCGGTCGCCGCCGACAAAGCCGGGGATCGAGACGCTGAGCGCCTCGCCCTCGAGATCGGGCGACAGGCCGAGCACCGCGACGATCGTATCGGCGTTCCTCGCGACCTCGAGCGCCTGGGCGAGCATCGGCGCGGCCGGCGGCTGCCACATCAGGCGGACGCCGAAATCCTCGCTGCGATGGTCTATTTCCATGCGGAAGGGCACGGGACGACCGTCGCTCGCCACCTTCATCGAGACGCGGGCCTTGCCGAGCGGGCCGTCGTGCAGCAGCTTGCCGTCCACCCACAGCCGCACGGCGTCGTGCGTGGTGCAATCCTTCCAGCAAGGGGGGATGTCGATCGCAAGCTCATACTCGCCCGCCCCCGGGGGCGTGAACTCGCCGCTCCAGCGCACGGCGAAGCCGGTGGGGTTCAGCCCCGGCAGCGGCGCGGCGCGGGTATAGTTGAAGTCGATCCGGCGGTCCTGCCGGGTGGCGACCGGGCTGCCGCTCACCGTCGGCGAGGCGAAATATTCGGCCTTGAGGCCGGGCTTGCCGCCGGCGCGGAAGGCGGTTTCCGGCATGATCACCGCGCCGGCCTCGGCCAGCTGCGAGCCCTGCGCGTACAGGACGCGGTCCGCGCCGAACTGGCGGCGGATGCCGTCGAGCGGGGTCACCGGGTCCTTGGCGGTGCCGTGGTAATTGCCCTCCAGCACGCCGAGATCGTCGGCATTGGCGCCGATCACCGCGATGCGCCCGCCGGTCGTGAGCGGCAGGCGGTCGCCGTCATTCTTGAGCAGCACGATCGCCTTGCGGGCAGCTTCCAGCGCCAGCGCGCGCTGCGCCGGGGTGCCGCGTTCGCTGGGCTTGATCTTGCTCCACGGGTTGGCGCCGCCAAAGGCGATGCCGAGCGCGCGGCGGGCATCAAGCGCCCGCTTCAGCGCCACGTCGACCTCCGCCTCGCTGACCAGCCCGCGCTTCACCGCCTGCGGAAGCGCGGCATAGGTGTTGCCGCAGTTGAGGTCGTTGCCGCCCTTGATCGCGACCGCGGCCGCCTCGGCAGCGTCGAGGGTATAATGGTGGAAGCTGTGGATGTTGGCCACCGCGTCGCAGTCCGACACGGTGAGGCCGGTAAAGCCCCAGTCCTTGCGCAGCTTGTCGTTGAGCAGCCCGCCCGATGCGCAGGCCGGGGTGCCATGGATCGAGTTGTACGCGCACATCAGCGACTGCGCCTTGCCTTCGATGATCGCGAGGCGGAAGGCGGGGGTGTAGGTCGATTCCAGGTCCTGCGGGCTGGGATCGACGTCGAAGCCGTCGCGGCCGGCCTCGGGCCCGCTATGCACCGCGAAATGCTTGGGCGTGGCGAGCACCTTGGGGTGTGCCGGGTCCGGCCCCTGCAACCCCTGGATGAAGCCGATCGCGAGATGGCCAGCGAGGAAGGGATCCTCGCCGTACGTTTCCTGGCCGCGGCCCCAGCGCGGATCGCGGAAGATGTTGATGTTGGGCGACCAGATCGTCAGCCCCTCATAGATCTTGCGATCGGCGCTGACCGGCTTGGCGTTGAACTTGGCGCGCGCCTCGGTGGCGACGGTATCGCCCACCTTGTGGAGCAACGGCACGTCCCAGGTCGCGGCGAGGCCGATCGCCTGCGGGAAGACCGTGGCGGTGCCGTCGCGGGCGAGGCCGTGCAGCCCCTCGTTCCACCAGTCATAGGCGGGAAGGCCGATTATGGGATCGGCGGGCGCGGTGCTCTGGAGCTGCGCGGCCTTCTGCTCGATCGTCATCTTGGCGATGGCGGCGGCGACCGGATCGGGGTCGCCAGCGAGGAGAAGCAGGGGAAGGAGGGGCATCAACGGGGTCCCAGCGTACGGAGGGTAAGGGCGCGGGCGAGCGTGGCAGCATTCGCCTCGGAGGTGACGGTGAGGGTGCGGCTCTCGCCGGGCAGCAGGTCGAAGCCGTTGTCGCTCGGCTGTGCGACGGTGGCGCCAAAATCGAGCATCACCGCGCGGGCGAGCGCACCGGCGGTGACGGTCACCTGCCTGCCCTGCCAGCGGACGGAGAGGCGCGGGGCCGGGTAGGCCATGTCCTTGGGCAGCAATCGCTCGAGCATCACGCGCGAGACCGGCTTGCCGTCGATCCACAGCTCGGCGACGGCATAGCTGTCGGCGGGCGCCGCGGTGCCGAACAGGTCGGCATCGGCGATCTTGGCGAGTTCGAGCGCGCCCGGCGAGAGATCGAATTTCTCTGCCTTGGTGCCCAGCGGCTTGCCGCCCATGGTGAAGCCGCGCACGCGCCATTCGGCTGCGATCAGCTTGGTCGCGTCGGACACCGCGGCGAGCCGGGTGGCGCCGTCCTTATGCTCGGCGACGATCGCCTGGGGCGCGAACATCCGGCGTGCCTCGTACTGGAGCAGCTTCCACTGGCCGTCATAGTCGATGCTCGCCCAGCTGATCGCCGGCCAGGCATCGTTGAGCTGCCAGTAAAGCGAGCCCATGGTCACCGGCGCGCAGGCGCGGTGGTGGCGCGCGGCCATGCCGATCGCCTGCATCTGGTTCACCTGGGTGAGATAGACGAGATCGGCGAAGTCGGCGGGCTTGCGCAGCCGCTGGTCGAGATAGAGCTGGAGGCGGCTGTTTCCTTCGCCGGCCAGGAACTTCTGGTGCGCCTTGAGCACCGGGCTGTCGATCGCCAGCGGGCCGTTGCCGGCGAACCCGCGGATCGTCGACAGGTTCGGCATCGCCTGGAAGCCGTACTCGGACATGAAGCGGGCGCAGCCGCTGAGATAGTTCTCGACCGGCTTGGAGCCCGACCAGACATCCCAGAAATGCCGGTCGCCGGTGGCGTCGGTGTCGACCGGGCCGGTATAGTCGTTCGAGGGCGAGCCCGGCCAATAGGTGGTGCCGGGCGCTTCCTTCAGCACCGCGTCACGCAGCGTGCGGTCGAACAGCACGGCCATGCCGGCGCCGATCCGCTCCTGTTCGTCGGCGCCGACCTTCTTCTTGAACGCCTTGCGATCGGACCAGTTTTCCCAGCCCGACAGGATCTCGTTGCCGCCGTTCCAGCCGATAATCGACGGATGCGGCTGGAGCCGGGCGACCTGTTCCTCGGCCTCGATGCGGACATTCTCGCGGAACGCCGGGTCGGGCGGGGTGACCGAGCCGCCGAACATGAAGTCCTGCCACACCATCAGCCCGAGCTCGTCGGCCGCGGCGTAGAAGGCGTCGTCGAGATAATAGCCGCCGCCCCAGACGCGGATCATGTTCATGTTGGTGTCGCGCGCGTCGGTGAGCATGCGGCGCATCCGCGCTTCGGACACGTTGTTGGGGAACATGTCGAACGGGATCAGGTTCGCGCCCTTGGCGAAGATCGGCAGCCCGTTGACGCGGAAGCCGAAGCCGCCGCCCTGGGTGATCAGCTCGACGGTGCGCAGGCCGATGCGCTGCGACACGCGGTCGCTGACCGCGCCGTCTTCCTCCAGCACGGCCTCGACCTTGTAGAGCGGCTGCGCGCCGTAGCCCGCCGGCCACCAGAGCTGCGGCTTGGCCAGCGTCAGCGGCACACTGACCGCGTTCTCGCCCGCGGCGAGGGTGAGCGTGCGGCTCGCCTCGACCGTCTGGCCATCGGGGCCGGTGATGCGGGTGCGGACGGTGACGGCACGCGCGCGGTCGCCGAGCAGCTTCCAGCGCGCGACCAGCCGCGCCTCGGCGGGGTTGAGCGCTTCCTGGTCGACGCGGAAGCCGTCGATGCGGGCATCGTCCCAGGCCTCCAGCCGCACCGGCCGCCACAGGCCGATCTTGACGATACGCGGCGCCCAGTCCCAGCTGTAATCATATTTGGGCTTGCGGATATAGGGCGAGGTCTGCTTGCCCTTGGGCTCGTCGCCGAAGGCGGAATCATATTCGCCGGGAAGCGGGAATTTTTCCGCCAGCACCCTCGGCTGCAGCGTCTTGATCGGCGAGGCGATGGTGACGACCAGCTCGTTCGCACCGGCCTTGAGCGCCTGCTTGGCGTCGACCCGCCAGCGGCGATGGGCGTTGTCGGTCTCGATCAGCTTGCGGCCGTTGAGCGTCACCGTGGCGAAGGTGTCGAGCCCGTCGAACACCAGCTCGAGATGGTCGCGCGCCAGCATCGCCGGGGTGATGGTGAGCGTGCGACGGAACTGCCAGCGGGTGAGGCCGGCCCATTGGATCGGCGCCTCGTTGATGCCCTTGTAGGGATCGGGCACGCGCTTCGCCGCGATCAGATCCTGCTGGACGCTGCCGGGCACCTTGGCGGGGAACCAGGCGGCTTCCTTCGGGTGCGCCCTGGCGGCGTCCGCGTCGCTGGGGTCGATGCGGACCTGCCAGGCGCCGTCGAGCGACACCGACTGGCGCGGATCGGCCCAGGCGGGGGTGACCAGTGCGAGGAGCGGGAGGAGGGCGAGCGCGCGGGCCTTCACTTCGCATTCTCCGTCAGCACGACGCGCTCGACCGTGTAAAACGGGTCACTGAGCGGTGAGGTAAACTGGAAGCAGAGATCCTCGTCGCCGCTCAGCTTGGGCAGGCTGCCGGAGAAGCGGAACTGCTGCGGCGCCTTGGCCGGATCGGGCAGCACGAAGGTGGCGACGACGATCGGCTTGACCGAAGGATCCTTGGCGGCGGCGATGCAGCGCGCGCGGACGATCAGCTCGCCGTAGGTGCTGACATTGTAATGCGCCCGCACCTTGTTGAAGTCGTGTGCCAGGCCATAGTTGCGCGGCGTGCGGGCGACATCGACCGTGAAGCCGGTCGCCACGTCCAGCGGCGCGGCCGGATAGGCGGTGCAGGTGTCGAACAGGTTGACGTTGAACACCGGCGCATTCTCCTGCGCCTCGGAATTGAGCGGCACGCGCAGGCCGAGCGCGCCCTTGGGGCAGGCGACCATGTCCGAGCTGGTGCGGGTGAGCAGCGCGGTGCGGCTGGTATCGAAGATACGCGGCGTCGCGGTGGCTACGCCCGCAGCGTCGAAGGCGGCGGCGGTGATCGTCGTGCCCGGCTTGAGCGTCAGCGGCGCCTTGTAGACCGGCGACTTGGGGCTCGGCTGCTTGCCGTCGAGCGTGTAGCGGATCGTGCCGAACCCGGTCTGGGTGGTCAGCGCCACCTTGGCCTGGTTGGCCCGCAGCGCTTCGCCGCGGGTGCCCTGGAGCTTGTAGTCGACTGCGAAGGCGCTGTCGGCGACTTCCATGCCCGAACGGCGCCAGCGCGCCATCTGCGGCTGGAGGCGCTGCACGAAGCCGCCAAAATCGCGCTTGTCCTTGCCCGACCAGGTGATCTCGGCGATCGCCGCCGCGCGCGGGAACAGCATGTGCTGCACCTGATAGGGCGTGATCAGATATTCGCTCCACGCATTGCCCTGTGCGCCGAGTACATGGCTGGCCTTGGCCGCGTCGATGCCGGCGGGCATCGGCTCGTATTTGTAGACATCGGCCAGCGTCTGGATCGACAGGCGGCCCGGCGGCTCGTCGCGGCGGTCGCTCTGCAGGCTGTCGAGATAGAGGGTGGGGGCGGGGGTCAGCACCACGTCATGCCCCTGATTCGCGGCTTCCACCGCGCCCTTTTCGCCGCGCCACGACATCACCGAGGCCGATTTCGGCAACCCGCCTTCGAGGATCTCGTCCCAGCCGATCAGCCGGCGGCCATGCTGTTCGAGATAGGCGCCGAACTGGTCGATCATCCAGCTCTGCAGCCCGTTCTCGCCCTTCAGGCCGAGCGCCTTGATCTGTGCCTGCACTTCCGGCGAGCGTTCCCACTGGTCCTTCACCGCCTCGTCGCCGCCGAGGTGGACATAGGTACCGGGGAACACCGCCATCAGCTCGTCGAGCACTTCCTTGACGAAGGCGATGCCCTTCGGGCCCGGGTTGAAGAGGTACGGATTGACGCCCCAGTCGTGCGACACCTCGGGTTGGTCGCCGAAGATGCCGAGCTCGGGATAGGCGGCGACCAGCGCCTGGGCGTGGCCGGGCAGGTCGATCTCGGGGACGATGGTCACGCCGCGCTCGGCGGCATAGGCGACCAGCGCCTTGAGCTGCTCC
Organism: Sphingomonas sp. ABOLE; assembly: GCF_003950455.1. NCBI lineage: Bacteria > Pseudomonadati > Pseudomonadota > Alphaproteobacteria > Sphingomonadales > Sphingomonadaceae > Sphingomonas > Sphingomonas sp. ABOLE. Next base: position 6,290 of record NZ_QQWY01000035.1, on the reverse strand, counting down.
TGCGTGTAGAAGCCGCCGACCTTGGGGCCGGGCGCGCCGCCGGTGCTCGGCGGGGTGCGCCAGCCGCCGATCTCGGTGAGCTTCGGATAACGCTTCACCTCGAACCGCCATCCCTGGTCGTCGGTGAGGTGGAGGTGGAGCGTGTTGAGCTTCACCGAGGCCATCTGATCGACCACGCCATAGACGAACTCGATCGGCTGGAAATGGCGGGCGACGTCGAGCATCAGCCCGCGCCAGCCGAAGCGGGGGGCGTCCTCGACGTTCAGGGCCGGCAGCTTCACCGGCTTGCCGAAGCCATGGTCGGGGCTGAGCAGCTGGGCGAGCGTCATCGCACCATAGAGCAGCCCGCGATCGCCCGAGGCGGCGATGCGCACGCCCTTGGCGTCGACGGTCATGCGATAGGCTTCGGCGCCTTGGATGCTCGCATCGCGCTCGAAGCGGATCGCGCCGCTGGTGCCCGTGGCGCCCAACGTCAGGCCGCGCTCCACCTTCACATGCGCGGCGAGCAGCTTGGCTGCGGCGGCGGCGGCGGTGTCGCTTGCCGGCGCGGCGATTGCGGTGCCGTTGCCCACGGTGAAGCTGCCCTTGCCCAGCGTCACGCTGGCGGGGAGGGGGGTGAGCGGCGGCACGGTCTGGGCGAAAGCGGTCGAGGACAGCAGCAGCGCCGCCCAGCCGGAATGCCTTGCCGTTTTCAGGAACGCACGCATCGGAAACTCCCCTCTTGTCGCGGCCGCCGAACGGGGCCGGAGCAAGGGTGTAACCAATTTAGATCCTATCGGGCAACAGGCTTGCGCACACGGACATAGTTCTTTGCATTTAGCCTCTTGACCTATGCCGTTGAGGCTGTTGGTATCATCGTACCAATGTAAGTCCGTAGGAACGCGTGTACGCGCTGCGGGAAACCTGCCGTAGATACGGTTGTCGGGGCTTTGGCAACGGTGTCGGGCAAGGGGGAGAGATGATGACGTTTTCGGACCAGATCGGCCGGTTTCGCGAAGGCAACCCGTCGCCGCTCTATCTGCAGCTGCAGCAACTGATCCGCGAGGCGATCAGCGGCAAGATCCTCAACCAGGGCGACGCGATCCCGCCGGAGCGCGATCTGGCCGTCGAATATGACGTGTCGCGCATCACCGTGCGCAAGGCGATCGGCGGTCTGGTCGAGGAAGGGCTGCTCACGCGCCGCCGCGGTGCGGGCACCTTCGTCGCCGAGCGCGTCGAGAAGAGCTTCTCCAAGCTTTCCTCCTTCACCGAGGACATGGCCGCACGCGGCCGCGCCGCCAGCAGCAACTGGATCGCGCGCTCCACGGGGCAGGTCACGCCCGAGGAAGCGATGGCGCTCGGCCTGTCGCCGGGCGCGGCGGTGCTGCGCTTCTCGCGCATCCGCTTCGCCGATGGCGAGCCGATGGCGCTCGAATTCTCGACCATCGCCGGCTACTGCCTGCCCTCGGTCGATGCGGTGGGGGACTCGCTCTACACCGCGCTCGAAGCCGCCGGGAACCGGCCGGTGCGCGCGCTCCAGCGCTTGCGCGCGGTGCCGTTCCTCGGCGAGCATGCCAAGATGCTCGGCGTCGATCCCGGCCATGCCGGCCTGCTGATCGAGCGCCGCGCTTTCCTGCGCGACGGCCGCCCGGCCGAAGTGACACGCTCCTATTACCGGGGCGATGCCTATGATTTCGTGGCGGAACTCAGCGACGTCTGAGCCGCCTGCCTGCCTGATTTTTGGAGATTGCTGCATGGATCGTCGCCAGTTGCTGCTCGGCAGCGCGGGGTTGGGGGCGCTTGCCTCGCTGGGACTGCCCGAGGCCGAGGCGGCCGCGCGCGCGGTGGAGGGCGACGCCTTCCCGATGCCCGCGCCCAAGACCGCATTGATGCCGCGCCTGCCCGACGGCGACCCCACCCGCACCCGTATCGAGCGCGGCTGGCGCTTTCATCAGGGCGACGTGCTGCCGGCGCCGCTCAAGGACCATGACGATACCTATGGCAGCGTGAAGGCAGGCAACGCCCGCGGTGCCGCCGCGCGCGATTTCGACGACAGCGAATGGGCCGAAGTGCGCCTGCCGCACGACTGGGCCTCGTTCCAGCCCTTCGAACAGACCGCCAATGTCTCGCAGGGTTATCGCAAGCGTGGGATCGGCTGGTATCGCCGCCGCCTGACGCTGGATCCTGCCGATCACGGCAAGACGATCGAACTCCACCTCGACGGCGTCGCCACCAACGCCACCGTATGGGTGAACGGCAGCGTCGTCGCGCACAGCTGGTCGGGCTATGCCAGCATCCTCATCGACATGACGCCGTTCGCGCGCTTCGGTGACGAGGACAATGTCATCGCCATCCGCGTCGATGCCGAGGCGATGGAAGGCTGGTGGTACGAAGGCGCCGGCCTCTACCGCCATGCCTGGCTGGTGCGCCGCGGGCCGGTGTCGATCGTCACCGACGGGGTACATTGCGATCCGCGCAAGACGGAGACCGGCTGGAACGTGCCGGTGACGGTGACCGCCGGCAATATCGAGCGCGCGCCGGTGGCGGTCGCGGTCGAGGCCGAACTGCTTGATCCGAGCGGCAAGCGGGTCGCCTTCGCCACCACCGCAGGCAGCGTGCCGGTGCTCGACCGCGCCGAGCTGGCGATGACGCTGTCGCTCGCCAACCCCAAGCTCTGGTCGGTCGAGACGCCGACGCTCTACACCGTCCACACCCGGCTGCTGCGCGATGGCAAGCTGATCGATGAGCGGCGCACGCCCATCGGCTTCCGCACCGTCCGCTTCGATGCCGACAAGGGGCTGTTCGTCAACGATCACCCGGTCAAGCTCAAGGGCGTGTGCATCCACCAGGACCATGCCGGCACCGGCGTGGCGCAGTATGACGCGCTGCTCGGCTGGCGGCTCGAGCGGCTCAAGGCGATGGGGTGCAACGCGATCCGCATGTCGCACAACGCGCCGACCGCCGAGCTGCTCGACTGGTGCGACCGGATGGGCTTCCTCGTCATGGACGAGAACCGCCACTTCAACCCGGCCCCCGATTACCTTGCCCAGCTCAGCTGGATGGTACGGCGCGACCGCAACCATCCCAGCGTGATCCTCTGGTCGGTGTTCAACGAAGAGCCGATGCAGGGCACCGAGGCGGGCATCGAGATGGTCCGCCGGATGGAAGCCGCGGTGCGCAAGCTCGACGACAGCCGGCCGGTCACCTCGGCGATGAACGGGTCCTTCTACAATCCGCAGAACGTCTCCTCGGTCGTCGACGTGATGGGGTTCAACTATTACCAGGGCGAGTATGACAAGTGGCACGCGCTGAACCCGACGCGGCCCAGCACCAGCTCCGAGGATACCAGCGCCTTCGAGACCCGCGGCGCCTTCGCCAGCGATCCCGCCAAGCACGTGATCACTTCCTATGACGACGAAGCGGCGGCGTGGGGTAACACCCACCGCAAGGCGTGGCAGCTGATCGCCGCGCGCGAGTTCATCGCCGGCGGATTCGTGTGGACCGGCTTCGACTATCATGGCGAGCCGACGCCCTATGCATGGCCGACCATCGCCAGCTTCTTCGGCATCATGGATCTGTGCGGCTTCCCCAAGACCGCGTTCGGCATCCACAGCGCCGCCTGGATCGACGATGCGCCGGTGGTGTGGCTCGCGCCGCACTGGACCTGGCCGGGCAAGGAGGGGCAGAGCATCAAGGTATTCGTTGCCTCCAATGCCGAGAGCGTGACGCTGCTGCTCAACGGCAAGGCGATCGGCACGCAGAAGGTCGATCGGCTGCAGGGCAATGAATGGCAGCTGCCCTATGCGCCCGGCCGGCTGGAGGCGCAGGCGCTGCGCGGCGGCAAGGTCGTCGCACGGATGGTGCACGAGACGGTCGGCAAGCCGGTCGCGTTGCGGCTCACGCCTGCACGCACGGTGATGGCGGGCGACGACGAGGACGTGCAGCCGATCACCATCGACGCGGTCGACGCCAAGGGCCGGCACGTGCCGACCGCAAACCTGATGACGCACTTCTCGGTTGAGGGCGCGGCGATCATCGGTGTCGGCAATGGCGATCCGAACAGCCACGAGCCGGAGAAGGGCAATGCCCGCTCGCTGTTCAACGGCCTCGCGCAGATCCTGGTGCAGGCGGGGACCGGCCGCGGCAAGATCACCGTCAAGGCGAGCGCCGAGGGGCTGAAGCCCGCACTGCTGACCATTGACCGCGCTGACATCGCCCCGCGCGCGCAGGTGGGCGTCACCCCGCCGCTGATGGTGCTGGGCGACTGGCGCCGCTCGGGGCTCGTGGCCGACAAGCCCAGGCCGGGCCTGGTGCCCGACAACAACAGCTGGGCCTTCCTGCGCAGCGCGATGCCGACCCCGGCCGAGCCGCAGCCGGGCTGGCGCGTCTACAACAACCGTCTCACGCCGTGGAAGCGGATCGCCACGGGCGGCGGCACGCTGCGCTTCGCCAGCGTCGGCGGGCGTGCGGAATTGTGGGTCGACGGCAAGAAGCTGGCCGAGAAGACCGATGCCGCGCCCGCACCGCTGGAGGCGGCCTTCCCGGCGGGGAGCGGCCAGCGCACCGTCGAGCTGATCGTCCAGGCGCTGGCGGGGCAGGCATCGGGGCTGCTCGGTAAGGTTACCCTCACGCCGCGCTGACCGGATCGGGGTGGGGCGGTCGGGCCGGAACTCGATCGCCTCACCGCGCGGTTAACCATGGCCGTTCACGCCCGGTTGGTGGAGGCTCGATAGGGCTGCCGCTCCAGGGGGACGGCATGAATCTTCTCATCGGGTGGCTGGTCGGCGAGCGCGTCGGGCGTGCCTTTCGCGCGCATGATTTCGCGCGCGGCAATGCGCTGTGGGGACTGTTCCTGTGGTGGGCGGTCGGCTGGCTCGGCGCGACCGCGGCCTTCTACAATCTCGGCAAGGCCTGGGTGCTGCCCGGCTGCATCGGCGCGATGGGGGGCGCGCTGCTGCTGTGCCTGCGCCGGCCGCTTGCCTCTGGGGTCAAGCAGGCGATGCTCAACGCGATCGGCTATAGCGCGCGCTGGGTGATGGCGATCAGCGCCGGCTATGTCGCGCTGCGGATCGTCTGCGCGGCGATCTATGGCGAATTGCAGGCGCATGGGCTCGCCGGGCTGCCCTGGCAGAGCCTGCAATTCGCCTCGCTGCTGTTCGTCGCCGGGGGCAGCGTGGCGATTGCGGTTACGGGGATCTTCGCCGCCGACCGGCTGCGGCTGGCGCGCGAGGGCAAGGCGCGGCTCGGCTGGCGCGAAGCGGAGCGGCAGGCCTCGGACCGCGCGCAGGCTGCGGCAACGCCGCCGGTGGTGGCGGAGGCGTGCTGGTGGGCCGTCCTCGAAGTCGCTCCGGATGCGAGCCGCGCGGAGGTCGAGGCGAAGGGCCGCGCGCTGCTCAAGCAATATCACCCGGACCTCTGGGTTTCCGCGCCGCGCCACCTTAAGGCACAGGCCGAACACCAGACGATCCGCATCCTCCAGGCGGTCGCGGCGGCGCGGGCGGCGCGGAAGCCAGACTGCCCGGCTTGATCAGACCGTTTCATTCCGGGGCGGCCAGTCGACCCGCCGAGAGACGTGGATATACCGACGCTTCTGACCTTGACGCCTTCGGCTGCCGCCAGCTTTAGAATTCGAGCTTGAGCTGCTCGTTCAGCGCCAGAGCGGACCAGCGGCGAGAAAGGTCATCAAGCCGATCTCGAATCGCTTCCACATCCTCCGCCGAAATCGGTGCAACGCTGTGCCCCCGAGCTTCACACGCATGCTCATAGGTCGCAATCAAGTCCGTGACGGGCACACGACCGCCCCACATCTCGGCTTGGAATGTCTCGACCAAGCGCTCGATTGCGGCTTCGCTGTCGCCACCCTGCGCTGCGAAATCAGCCCGAAGTCCATCCTGCACGAGCGACAGGAACCCTCGATGCGCAAGCACGCTCTCCACCGCATAGTGAGCCATGTCGTGGGGGATGATTCCCTGCTTCGGGCAGGAGATTGTTTCCGAAACGCCGTCTTCCCTCACAACGGTGAGTTCATCAAATTTCCCGGCGCGCTTCACGAAGATCAGTTCCACAACGCGAAGCTATCAGCGTACCGAGCGATTTCCAGCATTTTCAGCTTGGGCGCTGCCCGCCGGCTTTTTACCAGAAACGGCTGTTCCCCTCGCGATATGCCGACTGAGCGTTGGCAAAACCTGACCTGCCCCCGGTTGGCTCCCTCGCTTTGATGTAGAGTCTGCCCCAAGGAAGGAGCAGAGGAATGAGGAAGAGCCGTTTCACCGAGGAGCAGATCATCGGGATGATCAAGGAGCAGGAGGCTG
>NZ_QQWY01000034.1:0-50862 GCF_003950455.1 Sphingomonas sp. ABOLE | reverse complement strand
GTGTAGTTGAGCACGCATTCGCCTTCCCGGAACAGCCCGGAGATCAGATAGCGGTCGCGCAGTTCCTCATTGCTCACGCACGCCATCATGTCCGGGTGCGTGGCGTAATAGGTACGGTCGAACATCCGGCACTCCTTCAAAATCATGCGGGACGGAGTCGATGCGCCGATCAGGACAAGGCCGGCCGACACCGGCAGGCACCTTGCACCCATCGGGAAACGCCGATCATGACGATCCTCTCCATCCGCCGCGTCTAGCGGTTGGCCCAATTGGTAACCGGTGTCATGAGCGTGCGCAACCCTCCTGGTGCACCTGCTGCGTCTTGGCGTAGAGATCCGCTTCGACTTCCGTGTGTTGCATGAATGTAACACTTGGGGCTCGACTCGCTCGATCCACTTTCCTTGGTCGCCGTCGAAACGATTTTACGTCCGTACCGCACGCGGCAGCTTGCCATTGACACCGGTTTCCCATACCGATCGGGAAAAGGACGATCAAAGCGAGAGGGGCGGCAGTGGAGCCGAATAGCGATATTTCGCAGATAGCGCGCGCGTTCGTAAAAGCACGCCGGACTGCCTCCCCGCTTGCCGCATTCCCCGGCGCCATTCCAGCGGACCTGCCTGCAGCCTATGCCGTGCAGGACGCAGCCTTGGCGTTGGTGCCGAAAGCCGTCGCGGGCTGGAAAGTCGGGCGAATCAACCCGCCCGTCGACGGCGTCGACCGGCTGGCGGGTCCCATTTTCGCCGATCAGGTCGAGACGGAAGACGGCGTCGCGATGCCGATCTTCGCCGACGGCTTCGGCGCGGCCGAAGCGGAATTCCTGCTGCGCATCGGCCGGGCGCCCGATCCGGCGCAACGCCGTTTCAGCATGGCCGAGGCGCGCGCGCTGATCGATGCGGTGCATGTGGGCATCGAGATCGCCAGTTCGCCCTTTGCCGGCATCAACGATCACGGCCCGATGGTCACCATCTCCGACTTCGGCAACAATAACGGCCTGATCGTCGGTGCCCCCATCGACGACTGGCGCGAAATCGATCTGAACCGCTGGCCCGTCGCGCTCCACATCAACGGCGTGGAAATCGGCACCGGCGTCGCGGCGGACATGCTCGACGGGCCCTTCGGCGCGGCGCGCTTCCTGTTCGAGCATCTGGCGGCGCGCGGCATCGCGGTCACGCCGGGCCAATGGATTTCCACCGGCGCGGTCACCGGCGTCCACCCCGTCGCGATTGGCGATCGGGTGGAAGCGCGGTTCGACGGCCGGCTTTCGCTACGCTGCACGATCACGGCACAATAAGGCCCGCCAAGCGGCCGCACACAGGAGAGAGAGCCGATGGCTAGCAGGGAGGCGCCGGCGGTCGCGGCCGCGGCAGACAAGGTCGGGCGGTATCGCTGGGTGATCTGCGCGCTGTTGTTCGCGGCGACCGCGATCAACTATGTCGATCGCCAGATGATCGGCGTGCTGAAGTCGACCATCTCGGGCGAGCTCGGCTGGTCGGAAACCACCTATGCCGACGTCATCTTCTGGTTCCAGGCCGCCTATGCGATCGGCTATCTGACCTTCGGCAAGCTGGTCGACTGGGTCGGCGCGCGGATCGGCTATTCGATCGCCTTCGTCATCTGGACGCTCGGCCATACGCTGTGCGGCTTTGTCGGCTCGGCGTTCCAGTTCTCGGTCGCCCGCTTCATCCTCGGCATCGGCGAAAGCGGCAACTTTCCTGCGGGCCTCAAGGCAGTAACCGAGTGGTTCCCGGCCCGCGAGCGCGCGCTGGCCACCGGTATCTTCAACGCAGGCGCCAATGTCGGCGCAGTGGTGACGCCGCTGATCGTGCCGGCGATCACCATCGCCTTTGGCTGGCGGATGGCCTTCATCGTCACCGGCGTCGCCAGCCTGGTCTGGCTGGTCGCCTGGGTGGCGCTGTATCGCCGGCCGAAGGAGAGCAAAAAGCTCTCCGCTGCCGAGCTCGCCTATATCGAAAGCGACATGCCCGATCCGGTGTGCAAGATCGGCTGGCTCAAGCTGCTAGGCTATCGCGAGACCTGGGCCTATGCGCTGGGCAAGTTCCTGATCGACCCGATCTGGTGGCTGTTCCTGTTCTGGACACCCGATTTCCTCGCCAAGACCTATCATCTCGATCTGGTCAGCTTCGGGCCGCCGCTGATCGTGATCTACCTGATCTCGGACCTGGGCAGCGTCGCCGGGGGCTGGGCGTCGTCGCGGCTGATGCAGCGCGGGTTCACTGCCAATGCCGCGCGTAAATGGACGATGCTGGCGTGCGCGATCCTGGTGACGCCGATCTTCTTCGCCCAATATATCGACCATCTCTGGCTCGCCGTCGCCATCGTCGGGCTGGCGACGGCCGCGCACCAAGCCTTCTCGGCCAATCTCTACACCCTCCCGTCGGACATGTTCCCGCGCGCGGCGGTCGGGTCGGTGGTCGGCATCGGCGGGACGGTGGGCGCGATCGGGGGGATGATGATGGCCAAGTTCACTGGCTATATCCTCGAGGCGACGGGCAGCTACACCATCATCTTCGCCGTCGCCGGCAGCGTCTATCTGCTCGCCGTGGCGGTGGTCCATCTGCTGAGCCCGCGCCTCGCCCGAGTCTACAGCATCTGAGCCGGTTGCAGGAGAGGATCGCCGCCATGCCCACCCGCCCCTTCGCTTCCGTGCTCGCTTTGGCAGTCGGTTGCCTGTCGCTGCCCGCACAGGCGCAGACCGATGCCGCTCCCGGTCTGCTGTTCCGCGCATCGGCGGACACGTCGCTCGATGCCGATGTGGCGCAGGGCGACCCCGCCCCCAATTTCCGCGCGCATGTCGACATCGTGCCCGACGGGGCGATCCGCGGCGCGGCGCGCTGGGCGGACGACGGTTATGTCGCGTGGAAAGCGCCGGGCAACATGCGCGCGGCGCGCGGCACGCTCGCCTTCTTCTGGCGCGCGCGCGAGCCGCTGGGCGAAGTGCCGTTCGTGATCTTCCGCGCGGGATTTGCGGATCACACGAGCTGGGACATGGCCTTCCTGCGGATCGACTGGAACGGCCATGGCTTCGACGCCTTCGTCACCGACGCCAATCTCTCGCGGATTCGCGTCTCGTGGCGGATCGACCGCCTGCCCGATCCCGCCGCGTGGCAGCATATCGCCTTCGCCTGGGAGGAGACGCAGGGCGTCCGGCTCTATGTCGATGGCCGCGAGGTCGCCCGCAAGGACCAGCGCGCCGATCTCGACTCCGGGCTCGACCAGTTCGGGCTTGCCGGGCGCGTCATCGCCCCGCACCAGGTGCAGAGTCGCTACAGCTTCATGCGCGGATCGGACGTGGACGAGATCCGCGTCTATGACCGGATGCTGTCCGCCGCCAATGTCGCACGTCTGGCCGCCAAGGCGGAGCCGGGGCACCTTCCCGCCCCCGATCGGACCGCCGAACGCGCCGCCTGGCTGCACCGCTATGGCTGGGACAAGGCGCTGCCGCCGCTGCTCGATGCGCCCGTGACTCGCGTGCGCAAGGTCGAGTTCGCCGACGCCAAGGACCTCAAGCAATGGATGTGGAAAGGCGTGGACGGTATCGCCGAGACGACTTGGCCCGGCGTCTACAACCGCTCGCGCCTGCCCGGCCGCAACGATTATTTCGAGCTGCCCGACTGGAACACCTATGTCGAGGGCGGCAAGCGCTATGACCTGACGGTGCCGACAGGCGAGCGCTTCAACCGGGTCGAGCTGCGCGGCGCCGCCTATGGCACGCTCGGCTGGAGCGGGGACGGCAAGGACCAAGTGCTGGCCAAGCGGCCGCAGGGCGTGGTGCGCAGCGTCGACCAGTTCGCGCCTCGGACCGGCGGCACCCTCCACTTCACCAACGTGATGCAGGAACAGCCGATCCAGGAGCTCTGGGCCTATGACATCGGCGCGGGCGCGGAGCCCGAAGGCAGCTTCAAGCTCGACTACACCATCCGCGCGGACATGGCGCCGACACTGGCGGCGCTGGCCCCGCTCAACGCCTTCATCGCCGGCCGCTACGCACCCGACGAACGCGCGACCGTGGTGGCGATGCCGAGCGCGGGCGTGAAGGCCGCCGTGGGTGCTGGCGCGGCGGGCGGCGGCGGCAAGGTGGCGCGTCCGGCCGGCATGGCGCCGATCGTCCACATCCTCCTGCCTGCCAGCCTGGGCGACGCCCCGCCCGACCAGCCCGTCGCCCGCGCCTTTGATTATGGCTGGCAGAATATCCATGACGGGCTGGACGGCATCGCGATCGACCTGCCCGCGCTGCCCGGCGCCCGGCCGGTCGCGCTGGACATCCGGGTGAAGGACCCGATCTGGCCCGAGCGCGACATGATCGACCTCTCGGTCACCGTCCGCCCCGGCGAAAAGCGCACGCTCTGGCTGGACCTGCGCGATCGCATCCTGTCGCAGGACAGCCTCTATCTTTCGATCGCCGCCTCCGATCCCGCTTTCTCGGCGACGAGCCTCGACGGCGCGCGCATCCGGCTGGTGTTCAAGCCGCGCGCCGAGGCGCTGCAGGAGCATGTCACGGACCGGCTCAACCAGGTGAAGGACAATTGGGCATTCCTGGTCGAGGAGCATACCGCGTCGAAGCGGATGGCGCTCTACCGCCGCCTGTTCGCCGACATGACCGACCTGCTGCGCGTCGACCCCGACAACAAGCTCGCGCGAACCTATTGGGCGGACATCAACTATCGCCCCGAGAACCTGCCCGCGTTTACGCAGCCGGTCCCCCAGGCGGGCGAGCCGCTCTGGGCGTTCCGGCAGCTGGAGGACCTTCGCTATGTCCGCCGCTTCGTCGACTGGTGGATCGACAAGCGGCAGGTGCCCTATGGCGATTTCGGCGGCGGCATCTCCGACGATACCGACCTGACCCAGCAATGGCCGGGGCTCGCGCTGATGGGCATCGAGCCGGACAAGATCAACGCCTCGCTGCGCACGCTGTCCGACGCGGTCTTCGCCAACGGCATGCGTACCGATGGGCTCGGCACCGTCACCACCGACGAGCTGCATGCCTATGAGGAAGGCCTGAATTCCGATGCCGAGCGGCTCTACCTCAACTGGGGCGAGCCCAAGGCCGTCGAGCGGCTGATGGAGACGACGCGGGCGCTGCAGGGCGTGATCCTCAAGAACCCGGCGGGGCATTTGCACTTCGCTTCCAACTGGTATGGCGGGCGCACGATGTACCGCGACCCGGCCTGGGCCTGGCAGAAGCCGTACAGCTTTACCGTGCTGCACGCGCCGATCCTGATCGGGCTGTACAACGGCAACGCGAAGGCGCGCGGGCTGGTCACCGGCGTGATGGACGGGTGGCTGGCGCATGGCCGGCAGGATGCGAGCGGCAGCTGGAGCTTCCCCAACGAGATCAACTGGGGCACCGATGCCGAGCGCGCCGGCGACGGCGGCGGCGTCACCACACCGCTGCAGAGCGCCTGGAGCGCGTGGCGCTTCACCGGCGACGCGAAATATCTCCGCCCGATCGAGGCGCGGATCGCCAAGAGCGGCGCGGCGAGCCTCGCCGAATTCAACGAGAACGCCTTCACGGCGCTTCCCGGCGGCGCCAAGCTGCGCGCCGACATCGTCGCTGCGGCCAAGGCCGATCCCTTCTCGCTCTATGCCCGCTGGGACGCGACGGGCGACACCAAGCCGCTCGAACGGCTCCATGCCGAGGCGATCGCGGACAAGGCGCAGCACGAATATCTCTACACCGAAGGCCATTGGTGGTCGGACCGGGTCGAGCAGCCCAACGAGATCCTGCAGCGCGAGCGGCTGGGCGGCATCGCGCTCCGCCGCAACCAGACCTGGCCCGGCAACAGCGTCTCCTGGCGCTTCGCCGAGGACGGTGCCGGCGAGCAGGTGGCGATCCTCGTCCCCGGCGCGACGCCCGATCGCTTCCGAGTGCTCGCCTATAACCGCACCGATCGCCCGCAACGCGCGAAGATGACCGCCTGGAACGTCACCGCCGGCAGCTGGACGGTGCAGCGGTCGACGAGCAGCGACGGCGGGAAAACGCTAATCGCGGACGGTCCCCCTGTCACGCTGCCACTCGAGCGCAGCCTCGGCACCGAGGTCGTCTTCGCGCCGCATACCACCACCCTCTATGACTTCGCGCTGGCAGTCCCGACCATGCCGGTGGAGCAGCGGCCGGATCTCGGCATCGGCATCGACGATGTGGTGCGCACGCCCAAGGGCTTTGCGGTGACGGTGCACAGCCTCGGGGCGCAGCGTGTCGTAGGCGGCACGCTCACGCTGCGCGCCGCCGATGGCGCGGTGCTGGCGACCACGGCGATCCCGCCCCTCGATGCGCCGACCGACCTGCGGCCGCGTACAGCCGTAGTGCGGATCGCGGCGCCGAAGCAGCAAGTGGCAAGCGTCGAGGTCGCGCTTCCGCAGAACGCGCCGGAGGTCACCCGCCTCAACAACCGCGTCACGCTGACACCCGCCCGATGACCTTCTCGCGGCGCCATCTGCTCGCAGGCGCCGGCGTGCTGGCACTCGCTCCCCTGCGGGCAAAAGCGACCAACGATGCCGACGTCCGCCACGCACTGGACGAAGCGGCAGCGCTTCCGCCCGACCGCGCCCTGGCCCTGCTCCAGCCCCTTCCGGCAAGGAGCGGGTCGGTCGGCAGCGACCTCGACCTTCAGGCAGCACGCGCAGGGCTGCGCATCGACCTGGCGCTGGAGCATGCACCCTCGACGGAATCGCAACGCTTCGACCTTCAAGTGCAACGGATCACCGGGAACGATGCCGAGCTGACGCGGGTGGAGCGAGACCTCCATGCCGCCCACCGCGCGCTGCTGGCACGCGCCACCGCAGCCTTCGATCGCCTCGCCCTCCCCGGAACCACGGTGGGCGCGCGCTTCGAGCGGCTCTGGCGCGATCCGCGCTATCTCTTCCCGGACGACGCCGACGGGCGCGCCGCCGCCGTGGACGCGATGCGGGCGACGCTCGCCGCCATCCAGCCCCGCCTGCCGCGACTGGTCGGCGCCCTGCCCCCGGAATGCAGCCAGGTCGAGATCCGCGCGCTGACTGCCGAGGAAATCGCCGCCGGCAAGGGCGGCTACCGCATCCTTCCCGGCGCGGGGACGCCCGGCGCCTATGTGGTGGACCTGAAGGAGATCCGCCGCCGGCCGAGCTTCTCGCTCCCGAGCGTCGTCGCGCACGAACTGCTGCCGGGCCATATGGCGCAGCTGCCCCAGGAAGCGAACGCCGACCCGCATCCGCTGCGGCTGCGCTATGCCGCCGCCTTCACGGAAGGCTGGGGAAGCTATGCCGAGATGCTGATGGCCGAAGACGGGCTGTTCGCCGATCCGCACGCGCTGCTGGGCCATCTCCACTGGATGCTCTTCCGCATCTGCCGCGGCCTCGCGGACATCGCCCTGCATGTACGCGGCGCGCGCCTCGACCAGGCGCTGGCCGCGATGCGGGCCGCGATGGGCGAGCCCGTCTATTTCGCGCCCTTTGCCGCGGACCTGGCCCGGATCGCGAAGGAACCCGCCGTCCGCGCCGCCGAGGCTTGGCTGCCGCTCCGCCTCCGCGCCCTACGTCCGCGCGATCGACGCGACTGGCCGCGCTACCATGCGGCGCTCCTCCAAACCGGGCGCCGCAGAACCGAGCAATGTCGCTGAGCGGCGACGCGTGCTTCCTCCCTAACGGCTCTCGCTCGCCAGCCCGCCAATCGCTCGCAGATATTCCCGATGTGGCTGCGCGAGCGATACCGCGCGGGCAATCGCCTCCCGCGTGCGGGCGAAGGCACCCTCCAGTTCGCCCTCGGTGAAGTGATGGGCGAGAGATTGTGGCGGTCGGGCAGCAGGCCCGAGGATGTCGCACGGCACCTGCCCGACGCGAGGTATCCGCCTGCCTCGGCCATCGTGCTAGTTCCCGGGGTGGAAGCCCTTGTCTTCGGTCACCGGCTTGGCTGTGGGGCGAGGCGCGGGCAGGCGAAGGTGGGCGCCTCAGTCGGCGCGCGGCAGCAGCACGCGGAAGGTGGAGCCCTGCCCCACAACGCTCTCCTTGAGCACGATGCTGCCGCCGTGCAAGCGCACCAGCTGCCGGACCAGCGCCAGGCCGATGCCGAGCCCGTCCGCCTGCTCGCCGCTGCGGTCCACCTGCGCGAACAGGTCGAACACCTGCCCCTGCATTTCCGGCGGGATACCGAGCCCGGTATCGGCGACTTCGATCGCCACCTGCCCTGCTTCCTGCCGAACCCGCAGATCGATGGCGCCGCCCTCGGGCGTATATTTCGCGGCGTTGGAGAGCAGATTGCTCACCACTTGCGCGATACGGGCCTGGTCGGCGTGCAGCCAGACCGGCGCCTCGGGCAGGTCGAGTGTCAGGCGATGCCCGCGCGCCTCAATCTGCTGTCGGCTGAGCTCCACCGCCAATGCCAGCGCGTCGCCCAGGTCGATGCGTTCGGCACGCAGCACGATCTTGCCCTGGTCGATCCGGGCGACATCGAGCAGATCCTCGATCAGCCGCGTCATGTGGGTGACCTGCCGCTCCATCTGCGCACGGACCTGCTCGCCCGCATCCTCGCCGGCGCGGCGCTTGAGCAGGTGCAGCCCGGCGCCGAACGCCATGATCGGGTTGCGCAGCTCATGGCCGACCATCCCCAGGAATGCGTTCTTGCGCCGATCTGCAAGACGCAGGCTCTCGGTCAGCCGCGCGAGTTCGTCGCGCTGGGCGATGATCTGGCGGCGTTGCTCGTAGAGATCGAAGAAGACGTTGCTCTTCGAGCGCAGGATGCCGGCGTCGATCGGCTTCTGGAGGAAATCCACCGCGCCCGCCTCGTAGCCGCGGAATCGCCGCTGCGCGTCGGCGCTGCCCGCGGTGAGGAAGATGATCGGCACGTGCCGGGTGCGCTCGTTGCCGCGCAGGAACTCGGCCAGCTCGAAGCCGTCCATGCCGGGCATCTGCACGTCGAGCAGCGCCAGCGCGACGTCGTGAACGAGCAGCAGCTCCAGCGCCTCGTCGCCCGAGCGCGCCTTGAGGCACTCCAGGCCGTCGCGCCGCAGCAGCGCTTCCAGCGCCAGCAGATTCTCGTCGAGATCGTCGACGAGCAGGAACTTCACGGGGTCTGGGGCGGACATGTGGCTCAGGCCAATCGCAGGAGGTGTGGGGCGATCGCGTCGATCACCAGACGGGTTGCGCCGGGGTTCGCGGCGAGGCCCGCGGCGGGCATGGTCGGTACGCGCGCGGTGGCCGGATCCTCGACGATCGCGGTGCCGCCAGTGCGGGCGACCGCGCGCAGCCCTTCCGCGCCGTCATTGTTGGCGCCGGTGAGCAGCACCGCGATCAGTCGGCTACGCAACGCGTCGGCGGCGCTTTCGAGCAGCAGGTCGATCGAGGGGCGGCTATGGTTGACCGGATCGTCGGCGGAAAGCGCCATGCTGCCGTCGGGCTCGACGAGGAGGTGATAATTGGCCGGCGCGAAATAGATGGTGCCGGGCGCTGGCATCTGCTTGTCCTCGGCCTCGCACACCTGCATCGCGCAGCGCGATTCGAACAGCGCCGCCAGGCCGTGGTCGTGATCGGGGGGGACATGGACGACGATCAGCACCGGCCGCGGGAAGTCCGCGGGCAGCGCCGGCAGCAGCGTGAGCAGCGCCTGGACGCCCCCCGCCGAGGCGCCGATCACGACGATGCCGGTCATCGCTCGCGCCGCTGGTAGATCTTCTCCTCGCGGACGAAGTCGGCAAAGCCGGCGGCGTGGTCGGAGAAGCGCAGGCTCTCCTTGCGGCCTAGGCCGAGGAAACCGCGGCGGACCAGCGATTCCTCGAACAGCCCGACCGCGCGTTCCTGCAGCGCCCGATCGAAATAGATCAGCACGTTGCGGCACGAGATCAGGTGCATCTCGCCGAACACCGAATCGGTCGCCAGGCTGTGATCGGAGAAGACGATATTGGCGCGCAGGCTGCTGTCGAAGATCGCACGGTCGTAATCGGCGACATAATAGTCGGAGAGCGAGGTGCGTGCGCCCGATTTCTGGTGATTCTCGGTGAACTTGCGGATCTGGTCGAGCGGATAGACCCCCGCCTCGGCCGCCTTGAGCGCCTTGGGATTGATGTCGGTGGCGTAGAAGATCGTGCGCTGCTCCAGCCCCTCCTCGCGGAACAGCATGGCGAGCGAATAGACTTCCTCGCCGTTGCTGCACCCAGCGATCCACACCTTGAGCGAGGGATAGGTGCGCAGGTGCGGGATCACCTTCTCGCGCAGTGCCCGGAAATAGCTGGGGTCGCGGAACATCTCGCTCACCTGGACGGTGAGGTAGTTGAGCAGCCTGGCCAGCATGTCTGGATCGTGCAGCAGCCGGTCCTGCAGCGCCGAGAAGCTGCTCATCCCCAGCCGCCCGCGCGCCTGGATCAGCCGCCGCTTGATCGAGGCGCGGGCATAATGGCGGAAGTCGTAGTGATAGCGCCGGTATAGCGCCTCGAGCAGCAGGTCGATCTCGATATCGTCGACATCGGGTTCCGGAGTTTCGTCGTTCATCGCGGCATCCAAACGCGGACGAGCGACAAGAGTTTATCGACGTCGATCGGCTTCGCCATATAATCGCTCGCGCCCGCCTCGATACAGCGTTCCTGGTCGTCGGGCATCGCCTTGGCGGTGAGCATGATGATCGGCAGCTTGGCCCAGCGCGGGTCCTGGCGGATCGCACGGGTGGCGGTGAGGCCGTCCATCACCGGCATCATCACGTCCATCAGCGCGAGGTCGACTCCCTTCTCGGGGTCGGTCGCGGCCTCGGCCAGCGCGTCGAGCGCCTCCTGGCCGTTGCGGGCGATGCGGACGAGCACCCCGCGCGGCTCCAGCACGCTGGTCAGCGAATAGACGTTGCGGACATCGTCCTCGACGATCAGCACGCGCCGACCCTCCAGCACCGCGTCGCGGCGGCGGGCGGCCTGAATCATCTCCTGCTGCTCGCTGGGCAGCTCGGACACGACCTGGTGGAGGAACAGCGAGACCTCGTCGAGCAGCCGCTCGGGCGACTTGGCGCCCTTGATGATGATCGAGCTCGAATAGCGGCGCAGCTTCTGCTCGTCGTCGGCGCTGAGATCGTGGCCGGTATAGACGATCACCGGCGGGAAGCTGTGCGATCCGTCCTCCTCGCTCAGCGTCTCGAGCAGCGAATAGCCCGAGGCATCGGGCAGCGAGAGGTCGAGCACCATGCAGTCGAAGGTCTGGCTGCGCAGCATCTCCAGGCATTCGGCGGCGGTGCGCACGCCGACGGTCTCGACATCGTCCTTCTGCAGCAGCCGGGAGACCGCGTCGCGCTGGACGTCGTCGTCCTCGACGATCAGCACGCGGCGGACGCGGCTGGCGGTACGTTCCTGCAGACTCTGCAGCACCTCGGCGAGCAGCTCGCGCTTGATCGGCTTGATGTGATAGCCGACCGCGCCGAGCGACAGCGCCGTCTGGCTCTGGTCCGCTGCCGAGATGACGTGGATCGGGATGTGGCGGGTGGAGTCCTCCTGCTTGAGCTGGTCGAGCACGATCAGCCCGGACTGGTCCGGCAGGCCGAGATCGAGCACGACTGCGCTCGGCCGATAGGTGCGGGCCAGCTGCAGCGCCTCGTCCGCCGTGCTCGCGACCAGGCACTGGAAGCCGAGCTCGCGCGACAGGTCGCAGACGATAGACGCGAAGACCGGGTCATCCTCGATCACCAGCAGGTGGCGTCCGCCTGGCACCAACCTGTCGCGGTCATCCTCCAGCACCCAGTCGGCCGCGGCAGCGGCGCGACGCGGCGCGGCCGGCGGCGCCGCGGGGGCCGGTTGGGCGACCGGCTTGGCTGGTGCAGCAGGCGCCGTGGGCAGCGTGCGCGGGGCGACTGCCTCCGCGTCGTAGCTGACCGGCAGCGTCAGCGTGAAGGTGCTGCCCTCGCCCGCCCGGCTCTCCAGCGTGATGCCGCCCCCGAGCAGCCGGGCCAGCTCGCGCGAGATCGACAGGCCGAGCCCGGTGCCGCCATAGCGGCGGTTGATCGTGCCGTCGGCCTGGTGGAAGGCCTCGAAGATCATCTTCTGCTGCTCGGGCGAGATGCCGATGCCGGTGTCGCGCACCGCGAAGGCGATCTTGTCCCCCGTCGCCCGGACCTGCAGCCGCACCGATCCCTTCTCGGTGAACTTGAGCGCGTTGGACAGCAGGTTCTTGAGGATCTGCTCCAGCCGCATCCGATCGGATTCGATACCCTTCGGTGCCGTCTCGTCGACGAGGATCTCCAGTTCGATCCCGCGTTGCTCCGCCACCGGCTGGAAGACCTGGCGGAGATCGGTGCCGAGCCGCACCAGACTCACCGGCTCGGGGCGGATGTCGACATGCCCCGCTTCGATCTTCGACAGGTCGAGGATGTCGTTGATCAGCGTGAGCAGGTCGTTGCCCGAGGATTCGATCGTGCGGGCGAACTTCACCTGCTCGGCGGTCAGCGTGGCAGGACCATTGTCGCCGAGCAGCTTGGCGAGGATCAGCAGCGAGTTGAGCGGCGTGCGCAGCTCGTGGCTCATATTGGCGAGGAAGTCGCTCTTGTACTGGCTCGCCTGTTCCAGCTCGCGCGTCTTGACCAGCAGCGCGGCGCTGCCGCGTTCGAGTTCGTCGCGCTGGTTCTCCAGCGCCTGGGCCTGCTCCTCGAGCTGGCTGTTGGTCTGCTCGAGCTCGACCTGCTGCTGCTCGAGCATCGCCTGCGATTCGCGCAGCGCCCTGCCCTGCTCCTCCAGCTCCTCGTTGTTGACCTGGAGTTCCTCGCTCTGGGTCTGCAGCTCGGCGGCCTGGCGCTGGGTTTCCTCCAGCGCATCCTGCAGCTGGGCGCGGAAACGCGCGGAGCGCAGCGCCACGCCGATCGCCGGCGAGGCACGCTCCAGCAGCTCCAGCATCATCGGATCGGTCGGGTAGAAGAAGCCGAGCTCGAGCACTGCATTGACCATGTCGTCGGCCTTGGCCGGCACGATCATCAGGTGGCGCGGCTTGTCGCTGCCGAAGGCCGAGCCGATCTCCAGATAATGGTCGGGCACGTCGTCGAGCAGGATCGGCTTACCCTCGGCGGCGACGCGGCCGAGCAGGCCTTCGCGCAACCCAAACGCCTCGGGCACATCGGCATCGCCGGGGACGCCCAGGGTCGCGACGCGGCGGAAGACCCCGGCTTCGCCCTTGAACAGCGCGCCCGCCTGGAAGCCGAGCTTGTCGGCCAGATAGCCGAGCACCGCCTCGGCGATCTCCTCCACCGAGCGATCGCCGCGCACCGCCGCCGAGATGCCGAGCAGGCCGTTCTGCAGCCATTCCTCACGGGCGCGCGCGCGGAGGTTGCGGCGGACCAGCACGAAGATCATCAGCGTCAGCGCCGCGCCGATCAGGCTGGAGACGAGCCCGCTGGCGATCGCCGCCTGCGAGGCGGCCGCCATGTCGGCGAGCCGCTCCTGGCGAAGCCTCCCCTCTTCCTGCGCCATCACCCCGAGCTGGGCGCGGATCGCGTCCATGCTGTTCTTGCCTTTACCGGTCTCGACGATGGCAAGTGCCTCGGAGAGCCCCTTGGTGCGGCGGAGCTCGATCGTCTCGCGCAGCTCGGCCAGCTTGGCACCGACCTCTCGGCGCAGCTGGACGATATTGTTTTGCTGAACCGCATTGTCGCTGACCAGCTGCTGGAGATGGTCCAGCCGCCCGTCGAGCGTCTCGGTCGCCTTGGTATAGGGCTCGAGATAGCTTTGCCCGCCGGTCAGCAGAAAGCCGCGCTGGCCGGTCTCGGCGTCCTGGACGGTGGAGAGCAGTTCGTCGAGCGCGATCAGCACGGTATGGCTGTGCCGGATCGCCGCGTCGCTTTCGCCAAGTGCCAGCACGTTGCGATAGGCGAGCGCGCCGCTGATCAGGAAGAAGGCGAGGCCGAGGACCAGCCCCACCGTCGTCCAGACGGAACGGCCCCCAGAGTCGCGCAACAAATTCCGACGCTTCATGCACTCGATCCCAGAAAAGGCCCCGGGATCCGCATACCGCGCTGCGAGAGGAGAGCAAGCGTGCTGACGGACAGGGTGGGACAGGCAGGCCGCCTGCCCCACCAACGGGTTAGAACACGAAGTTCACCGCAAGTGCGTAGGTCCGGCCGAAATAGGCGGTGTAGAGCGGGTCCTTGCGGACCGTATCCACCGTCAGCCGGTTGGTTTCGTTGGTGATGTTCTGCACCTCGGCGATCAGCTTGATATGCTCGCTGAGATTGTACGAGGCCGAGGCATCGACGAAGATCGACCGGGCATTGGCGGTCGAGTCCGCATCGACCGAACCGCTCGGCACCGCCGTCAGGAACGACGAGCGATAGTTGACCGTCGAGCGGATGCTGAACTTGCTGTCCTCGTAATAGAGCGTGCCGCTCGCCGTCTCGGGCGACAGGCCGACCAGCGGCGCGGTACGCGAGAGCGTCGGCGAGATGATGTAGTTGATGTTCGAGCGCACGCGGGTGAAATTGCCCAGCGCGCCGAAATTCTTGAGCACGCCCGGCAGGAAGGTGAAGGGCAGCTGCACGTTCACCTCGACGCCCCGCAGCGGGCCGCCCGGCGTGTTGTTGCTGCGCTGGACGGTGAACTGGTCGGTCGGGCGGAGCTGGGTGCCGTTGAGCAGCGACAGCGGCAGGCCGATGTCCTGGAAGGCCAGGCTCTGGCTGGTCGTCTGGATATAGGTCTCGATATCCTTGTGGAAATAGGCGACCGAGAGCAGCGAACCGGGGCGGAAATACCATTCGAGCGCGGCGTCGAAGGTATTGGCGCGGATCGGATCGAGGAACGGGTTGCTGAACGACGCGGTCTGGATCACCAGATTCGCCGAGCCCGCCGGGATCAACTGGCCATAGGAGGGCCGCGACATTACCCGCGCCGCCGAGACGCGCGCGATCAGGCTCGGCGTGATGTCGAGCGCGAGGTTCATCGACGGCAGCCAGTCCTCGTAGGAGCGGCTGACGTTGGAGATGACGAAGCGCGACGGGTAGAGCGATCCCGCCGGCGATGCGGTGGTGATCGGGCCATAGGTATCGAGGCTGGTGCGGACATAGCGCACCCCGGCATCGCCGCGCAGCGCGAAGGGCAGGATGTTCGCCGTGTCGAACTTCGCCATCAGATAGCCCGAGGCGTATTTCTCGTCGACGCCGCCATAGGTGCCCTTGGCGCATTCGATGCTGCAATACACATAGTTGTCGAGCCCGACGACCTGGCGGAACTTGTCCGGGTCGATCGAGACGAAGTCCTGCAGGTTGCCGCCGAGATTCTTGCCGACACCGGTGGTGACGAAGCTGAAATCGGCGATCGAGGCGCCCGCCGGCAGCGCCAGCGGGGTGTTGGTGGCGAGCTGGCGCTCGCGCGCGGTGTATTTGTTGGTGCGATACTGGCCGCCGGCCTGGATCGAGAAGCCGGGCGTCACCTTCCAGTCGGCGTTGAGCTCGAAGGTCTTGCTGGTGATCGTGTTGCGGCGGATGAAGTTGGAGAGCTGGCCGCGCTGGTCGCCATTGGCGAGCGGCGGGCCATACTGGAACAGCGCGGGGTTGGTCGTGTCGATCCCGTAGCCGATCTTCGGGATGTTCGGATTGTCGCGGAAGTCGATCGACCAGTTGCGCGTGTCGTTCGCGTCGATCGCCACCTGCAGGCGATCCACGTCGAGCGTCGACTGGTTGATGCCGGCGAGGCCGAACAGCCGGAAAGCGTCCGAGAAGCGATGGTCGAAGTTGAGGTTCGCCTGCTTGTATTCGGAGGTGAAGCGCTCGTCCTGCATTTCCGAACGCAGGTCGACGCCGTCGAACAGGCCGTGGACCAGCGAGCCGTTGCCGTCGACCTCGATCTCGCGCACCGAGGTGAGCGGCTGCCCGTTGTTCGAGATCGCGCGACCGAACGAACGCGCGTCGATCATGGTGTCCAGCCGCTTGACCTTGAAGCGCGAATAGAGGCCGTCGAGCGAGATGTCGGTATTGTCGTCGGGCTTGAACTGCAGCGTCAGCGAGCCGGCCAAGCGCTCCTGGTTCTGGCTGCCCTTCACCGGGCGCGGCAGGCGCGGCAGGTAGACGCCGCCGCCGGGCTTTCCGTTCACGCCCGTCCGGCTCATGATATAGTCATAGGCCGCCTGGGTACCGGTACGCGGGTTGTTGGTGCTGCAATTGTTGGCGTCCGCGCCGATCGCGGCGCCGCTCGGCTGGGTATAGCCGGCCACCGGACTGTTCACCGGGGCGCCCTTGTAGAGGTATCCCGCGGGGGTGCAGAACGGGAAGATCACGCCCGCATTGGCGCTGCCGGCCGGCTGAGCAAGACCGTAGACGGTCGTCGGCACCACGTCCGCCGCCGAATAGGCATATTCGTCGATATGGCGCTTCGAATAGGCGATGCTGCCGAGCACCCCGAAGCTGTCGCCGAACTTCTTGGAAACCAGCGCGGAGAGGCGCGGATCGGCTTCCTTGCGGATGTCGTTGTAGATCCCGCGCGCGGTGGCGGAGAAGACGAAGTCCTTCTTCTGGTCGAACGGCTTGGGCGCACGCAGGTCCACGGTCGCACCGAGCGAGCCTTCCTCGACATCGGCCGAGGTGGTCTTGCGCACGGTGAGCGCCGAGAAGATCTCGGTCGGGAAGGTCACGAAATCGAACGAACGGCCGGTCGCGACGCCGCCGCGAATGTCGCTGCCGCTGACCTGCGACACGCCCTCCATGCCGTTGATCCGCACGCGGGTGAACTGCGCACCGAGGCCGCGGACCGAGATGTTGCGCCCTTCGCCGCCGTCCCCGCGGGAGAGTGCGACGCCGGGGATGCGCTGCATCGACTCCGCGAGGTTCGAATCGGGAAACTTGCCGATATCTTCCGCAACGATGCTGTCGATCGCGGCGGTCTCAGAGCGCTTCAGGTTGAGCGCGCTGTTGAGCGAGGCGCGGAAGCCGGTGACGACGATTTCATTGTTCTGTGCGTCGTCCGCCTGCACCGGGGCGGGTTGCTCCGATGCGGTTTGGGCGGCGGCGGAAGTTGCGATCAGCGCGGCGAGTGCGCTGCACGATGCGAACAAGGCGCGTTTGTGGCCACGAACGGTGTCCATATCCCCTCTCCCATTTCGCGCGCACCTGTGTCTAAGCGTTTCGGTGCGCGGGTGGTGTCGCCCCCATCTGCGGGTGTCCGACTGCAATACTGCGTAACAGGCGCCATCGTGTCTGGCAACTATGCCTGACCAATTTGCCAGATAGCGTTGTCAGGCCGTTTTTCTGCCAGACAAGGCGCTTGCAAGTGGCCCGACCAAGTTTTACGCCTAGCCATCAAGAGCTTTTCGCCGCAAGCCTTTGGGAAGCGGACGGGGCCACTTCATGGATGAGGGGAGAGACTGTGGTTCGCACATTCGCACTATTGGCCTTTGCCGCCCTGCCGGCAAGCACGCTTCCCCTCGCTGCGGCCCCGCCCGTCGGCACCGCGCCCGCCGCTGCGCCCTGGCGCGACCTCATGCCCAAGGCGGACCTCTCCGGGTGGCACCGCACCGGCGGCAACGCGACCTACGAGGTGGTGGGCGACGAACTGGTCGGCCGCGCGGTGATCGGCAAGGGCAATAGCTGGCTGGTCTCGGACCAGCTCTATGGCGACTTCATCGTCGAGTTCGACGCCAAGACCGATCCGTCGCTCAACTCGGGGATGATGATCCGCGGCCAGAGCCGGCCCGAGTACCGCAACGGCGTGGTGTTCGGCTATCAGGCCGAGATCGACCCCTCGCCGCGCGCGTGGAGCGCCGGCCTCTATGACGAGCAGCGCCGCCAATGGCTGTTCACGCTCGGCCGCAACGAGGCCGCGCGCAAGGCCTTCAAATCGGGCGACTGGAACCATTACCGCGTCGAGGCGATCGGCAACCGCATCCGCACCTTCCTCAACGGCGTCCCCGCCGCCGACATCGTCGACGATACCGATGCGCGCGGCTTCCTCGCCTTCCAGGTCCACGCCCTGCCCGACGACGTTGCGGCCAAGGGCCCCGAGGTGCGCTTCAAGGGCCTGCGCATCATCACCGACTCGCCCGCCCGCTATGCGCTGCCCGAGACCAAGGTCGAGCAGCAGGGCTGGCAGTCGAACCAGCTGACCGCCGCCGAGCGCCGCGCGGGCTGGACGCTGTTGTGGGATGGCCGCACGTCTAAGGGCTGGCGCTCGGCCAAGGGCGGCGGCTTCCCGGCCAAGGGCTGGAGCATCGCCGACGGCATCCTGACGGTGGAGAAGAATGGCGGCGGCGGCGACATCGCCACCGCAGCCAACTACCGCAATTTCGAGCTTTCGGTCGATTTCCGGCTGAGCGAGGGTGCCAATAGCGGCATCAAGTATCTGCTGCCGCCGCTGCAGAATGGCGGCGTGTCGAGCGTCGGCTTCGAATATCAGTTGCTCGACGATGCGCGGCATCCCGACGCCAGGATGGGCCGCGACGGCAACCGCACGCTGGCCTCGCTCTACGACCTGATCCCGGCGCGCAACCTTTCCGACCCGTCGAGCCCCGGCAAACGCAACAACCCGCCGGGCGAGTGGAACCGCGCGACGATCCTGGTCCGCGGGAACCATGTCGAGCATTGGCTGAACGGCTTCAAGGTCGTCGAATATGAGCGCGGATCGGATGCGCTGAAGGCGGTAATCGCCCAGAGCAAGTTCGCCAAGATCGCCGGCTTCGGCACCACGGCCGAGGGCGCGATCCTGCTGCAGGATCATGGCGACCGGGTCGATTTCCGTTCGATCAAGCTGCGCCGTTTCTGAGGAATCTGCGCCGCACTGTTGCAATCACGACTATAAAGAACCGAGGGGAAGCACTGCCATGTTCGACCGTCGAACGATGATGAAGGGCGCCGCCGCGACCGGCGCACTGGCGATCAGCGCGAGCAGCTATGCGCGCATCCTGGGGGCGAACGACCGCATCCGCGTCGGCATCGTCGGCGTCAACGGCCGCGGCCAGGCGCATATGAGCGCCTTCGCCAAGCAGCCCAATGTCCAGGTCACCCATTTCGCGGACGTCGACTCCGCGGTGCTCGCCAAGCGCGCCGGCGAGTTCGCCCAGCGGCACGGCAACAAGGTCGAGACCACCGGCGACTATCGCCGGCTGCTCGACACCAAGGCGGTCGACGTGATCACCATCGCGACGCCCGATCACTGGCATGCCAAGGTCGCGATCGACGCGATGAACGCGGGCCGCAACGTCTATATCGAAAAGCCGATCGGCATCGCGCCGGCCGAGGGCGAGGCGCTGATCGCCGCGCAGAAGCGCACCGGCCGCGTGCTCCAGGTCGGCAACCAGCAGCGCTCGAGCGTCGAGACCCGCCAGCTGCTCGACCTGATCCGCGCCGGCGAGCTGGGCGACGTCTACGAGGCGCAGACCTGGTACGCGAACAACCGCAAGTCGATCGGCAGGGGCCAGATCGTGCCGCCCCCCGCCAATCTCGACTGGGCCATGTGGCAGGGGCCGCGGCCGCGCGGACCGTACCGCTCGAACCTCGTCCACTATAACTGGCACTGGTTCTGGCAATACGGCACCGGCGAGATCTGCAACAACGCGATGCACGAGCTCGACATCGCGCGCTGGCTGATGGGCGTGACCTACCCCAGCACCGTCACCGCGCGCGGCGCCCGCCGCTTCTACCAGGGCGACGACTGGGAGATGTATGATTCGCTCGCGCTGAACCTCGGCTTCGACGGCGGGCGGACGATCCGCTGGGACGGCGAGAGCTGCAACGGCATGCTCCGCTATGGCCGGGGTCGCGGGACGCTGCTGCTCGGCACCAAGGGCTCGGCAGTGGTCGATCGCAACGGCTTCGAGCTGTACGACTTGGCCGGCAAGCGGATCCGCGAGGTGAAGGCACCGGCGGAATCGGAGACGACCGGCACCGTCGGCGAAGGCGCGCTCGACGTCTACCACGCCGCCAACTTCCTCGGCGTGGTCCGCGGTACCGAGACGGCGCTGCACTCGCCGATCCAGGAGGGGCATATCAGCACCACGCTCTGCCATCTCGGCAACATGGCCTATCGCACCGGCGGCGCGATCACCGTCGACCCCGCCACCGGCAAGCCGAAGGAAGCCGCCGCGCTGAAGCTCTGGGCGGTCGACTATGAGCCCGGCTGGGAGGTGCGCGGCTGAGATGACGGGTGCGGCGGCGAGCGTGGCGCGGTTCGCCGCCATGGGTACGCGGGTCGAGCTGCATGTGTTCGGCTGCGACGACCCCGCCGCGCTTGCCGCCGCCAGGGCCGCGATCCTCTCGGTCGAAGACGCGC
Source organism: Sphingomonas sp. ABOLE (assembly GCF_003950455.1). Taxonomy (NCBI): domain Bacteria; kingdom Pseudomonadati; phylum Pseudomonadota; class Alphaproteobacteria; order Sphingomonadales; family Sphingomonadaceae; genus Sphingomonas; species Sphingomonas sp. ABOLE. The sequence continues at coordinate 30,667 of NZ_QQWY01000034.1, read as the reverse complement.
TGACCATCCACCGCCCCTCGCCCACCACGGCGCTCAACGACGCGCTCTCCAGCGGCGGAAACGCGGTGGTGGAGGACCGGCTGCTGTTCGGCGCACTGGTCCAGGTGGATGCGCTGTGGCGCGGGACCGGCGGACTGTTCGACCCCAGCCTCGGCCACTGGTCTGCACTCACGATCGACCGCGCCAGCCGCCGCGTCTCCAGCACCCGTCCGCTGACCTTCGATTTCGGCGGTTTCGGCAAGGGCTATGCGCTTGATCGCGCTGTCACCGCCCTCCGCGCGATGGGCGTACCCTCCGCCCTGCTCTCCGCCGGGGAGAGCTCGATCGCGGTGCTCGGCCAGCATCCCCTCGGCGGCGACTGGCCGCTCGCGGTGCCGCACCCCGCGAACGACGGCGCATGGCTGGTCGAGCTGGAGCTGCAGGACGCGGCGCTGTCGATCTCGTCCACCATCGGCCCCGGTGCCGCCAAACCGGGCCGCGCCGCAATGATCCGGCCGACCGACGGCGCGATCGTCACCACCGCCGCCACCGCCATCGCGGCCGCCGCGACCGGCGCCGAGGCCGAGGCGCTGAGCACCGCGCTGCTCGTCTCCGACCCCGTCGCCCGCGATCGGCTGTGCGCCGCCGCCCCCGAACAACGTTTTCTCTTTCCCCATGCCGCGCCCGTCGGCGCCGAGCGAGCACTGGAACCTACCGCATGACCGACGACGATTTCGCGCTTTCCCGCCGCACCTTCCTCGATCGCGTACTGCTCGCCTCCGCGGGCGTAGGGATGAGCGCCGCCGCACCCTGGGCGGCCCGTGCCGCCGAGGACATCGCCAAGGGCCCGCGCGTCCGCATCGGCGTGATCGGCACCGGCGATCGCGGCCGCACACTGATCCAGAACCTCAACAAGACGCGCAACTGCACCGTCGCCGCGCTCTGCGACAATTTCGAGCCGCACATGGCCAAGGCGCGCGCCTATGTGCCGGCGAACACGCCGATTTTCACCGATCATCGCAAGATGCTCGAGGCCAAGGGCATCGACGCGGTGGTGATCGCCACCCCGCTCGATCTCCATGCCCGCCACACGATCGACGCGCTCGAGGCGGGCTATCCCGTGTTCTGCGAGAAGGCGATGGCGCGGACGATCGCCGATTGCAGCGCGATGGTCACCCGCGCCCGTGCACGCGGCAAGATCCTCCAGATCGGCCATCAGCGGCTGTTCAACCCGACCTATCTCAACGCGCTCAAGCGCGCCCAGGCAGGCGAGATCGGAAACATCACCCAGATCCGCGCCAGCTGGCACCGCAACCGCAGCTGGCGCCGCCAGATCCCGCCCGGCGGCACCGAGCGCGAGATCAACTGGCGGCTCTACCGCGATCGCTCGGCCGGGCTGATGACCGAACTGGCGACGCACCAGCTTCAGGTCGCCAACTGGTTCATGGGCGGGTTGCCCACGCGGGTGATGGGCTCCGGCAGCATCTGCTTCTGGAAGGACGGCCGCGACGTCTACGACCAGGTCGCGCTGATCTACGATTACTCCGATGGTCGGAAGGTGATCTACACCTCGATGCTCAACAATGCCCGCTATGGCTGCGAGGAGCAGATCCAGGGCAGCAAGGGCACGATCGAGCCAGAGCTCGGCCGAATCTACCAGGAGGTCCAGCCGGGCGCCGTCCCCGCGCTCGCCCGCATGCGCGCGGACGTGCAGGCGGGCCGCAAGAACACCGTGCCGATCGGCGGCGCGACCTGGTTCCCCGAACTCCCCGTCACCACCCCCGGCGACTCGCTCGGCTGGGGCGAATATGACGAGACGATGCTCCAGTTCGAGGGCTTCGGCGAAGCGGTGCGCAGCGGCAAGGAAGTGCCCGGCCTGCTCGCCCAGGCCTATTATGCCAGCGTCGCCTCGCTGCTCGGCGAGCAGGCCATCGACCAGGGCCAGGCGCTCGCCTGGCCGGCCGACCTCGTCACCTTCTGACCTTCTCCCAAAGGGACCTTAGCATGGACATGATCGACCGCCGCCTGCTCCTCGCCAGCGCCGGCCTTATCGGTGCCGGGCTCGCCGGCACGGCGCGTGCGCAATCGACCGCGCAGGGCAACGGCGTCTCCGCCAATGCCGCGCCGACCGGGCCGGACCCGACTGCCAAGGACCGCATCCGCTTCGCCGTGATCGGGCTCGACCATTCGCACATCTATGCGATGACCGATGCGCTGATCCGCGGCGGCGGCACGCTGGTGGCGGTGCATGCGAGCGACCCCAAGCAGCTGGTCCCCTTCCGCGCCCGCTATGGCGACGTGAAGGTCGCCCGCAGCGAGGCCGAGATCCTCGACGACAAGAGCGTCCAGGTGGTCGCCAGTGCCTCGATCCCCAATCTTCGCGCGCCGCTCGGCGTGCGGGTGATGCGCGCGGGCAAGGATTTCCTCTCGGACAAGCCGGGCATCACCAGCCTCGCCCAGCTCGCCGAGGTGCGCCGCACGATCGCCGAGACAAGGCGCAAGTTCGCGATCATGTATTCGGAGCGGCTCGAGGTGCGCGCCGCGGTGAAGGCGGGCGAGCTGGTCCATGCCGGGGCGATCGGCCGCGTGGTGCAGACGATCAACATCGCCCCGCACCGGGTGAGCGCGCCCAGCCGCCCCGAATGGTTCTGGGACGTCGCCAACTATGGCGGCATCCTCACCGATATCGGCAGCCATCAGGCGGACCAGTTCGTCTTCTACACCGGCTCCACCGAAGCGCAGGTGGTGGCATCGCAGGTCGGCAATTTCGCCACGCCGAACCATCCGAAGTTCCAGGATTTCGGCGACATGATGATGACCGGCAATGGCGGCACCGGCTATGTCCGCGTCGACTGGTACACGCCGGACGGCCTGCCGACCTGGGGCGACGGTCGCGTCTTCATCCTCGGCACCGAGGGTTACATAGAGTTGCGAAAGTACGTCGACATCCAGGGGCGGCCCGGCGGCAACCACCTGTTTATCGCCGATCGCCAGGGCACCCGCTATATCGACTGCAGCACGGTGCCGCTGCCCTTCGGCCCGCAATTCGTCACCGATGTGGTCCAGCGCACCGAAATCGCGCAGAACCAGGCACAGGCGCTGCTCGCCGCCGAGCTGGTGCTGACCGCGCAGGACAAGGCGCGGACGCTCGCGGGCGGGCAGCGGCCGCCGGTACAGGACGGCTGACCCGCCGCGATGACGGCAGGGGAAGGTCCGCTCCGCAACGGACCTTCCCATGCTGCCCGACAGCAACGCCGCCATCCACCTGATTGGCTTCGAAATAGCGCCGCCGTGGCCCGAGGCTCGCGTCAGGGCATGGGGCGATTCCCTGCACCATTGCGTCTCCGCTACCACTCCATTCCGGACCAAGTTGCCCTTTGCGAACCGCCCGCGCTCCGCGATGAAGGGGTGAACATAGCAGAAACATGCAAACCCTCCGCGCCAGCACCGCGGGCCCTTGTTTTGGCCGGCGTGCGTATCGAGCGTGCGAAGCGCCGGAGACGTCTGGTCAGGGGTGGGTGCACATGCCGACATTCGAACAGGATGCGTTGGAACATGCCGCGCCAGGTTTGGCAGCCGCGCCACCCGACGCCGGATGGCCGACGGACCAGTCGCATCGCCCCGCCCCGCACGATGCGGCCATCCTCGACGCCGCGCCGTCGATCCCGGAAGCGGCGGCCTCGCACGCGGCGATCGTTGCGTACGCACGAATAGTCCTGGAGCGGGCCGGTGCAGGCCGCGACGAAGCACCGGCTCCACACGACGCGACGGCACCAGCCCTGGACCTCGTTGGCGCACGGGACCTGTTCGTCCAGATCCTGATCGCCGATGCGCTGCTCGACATCGATGTCGGTGCGCAGCATCCGGTAATCGAGACCGTTGTGCGGGAGGTCGTGCGGCATCGCCGGGCAGCCGACCGTGCGCGGCAGACCAGCGCCGATCGCTACTATGACCTGTCGGGCGACGTGGGCGAACTCGCCCAGATCCTGCTGCTGTTCGCGCGACTGAGCAGGCGCGACCTGATCGCCGCGCACTGCGCCCCGCCGCTCGCGGTGTTGCTCGCCTATGCCGAGGCCGACGGGGTGCTCCCCACCTGGGTATTGCCGAACAATGCCGCACCCGACGCGGTGGAGACGGTCGCCAGCCTCGTCTTCGGGCTCGCGCGCTGGGACGCGCGCAGGTTCCTCGGCATGATCGTCGCGGGCGCCCGCTGGATCGCGGACCGCCAGCAGCCGGACGGCAGCTGGGGCTCCGCCGCGGGAATCGACCCCTATCATGGCACCTGGCTGACGCTGCGGCTGCTGGGCGCGGTGATGCCCAACCATCCCGCTGTCGCGCGCGGCGCTCGCTTTCTGCATACGAGCCGCCGGCCTGGCCGCGGTTGGGGAGTCGACGGTGCCGATCCCCTCGCCACCGCGCTGGCCGTGCTCGCGCTGCGGGCGAGCCGTACCGCGCTTCCGCCGGAGCTGGCCGGCGAAGCGCGCGCCATTCTCGCACCCGGCGCCGCCGGCTGGCAGGCACGCCCGCTGCTGCGCTTCGCTCGCACGGCCGCCGGCCTGCCGGTTCTGGTCGATCATGGCAGCAGCGCGACGACGGCGCTGTTCGCCTTGAAGGCAAGCACCGCATTGGAGCCCGGCCGCTCCCGCTGATCGACCGCATGACGGCGTCGCCGTGCAGCCAGACCCCGGCAAACCCCCGAGGAGACGTTCACCGAAATTTATGGCTCTTTCGGCAAACCAGGCCGTCAAACCAAAGCAAAAGCTTGGAAAAGGAGAGGAGCCGATATGTCGAAATGGGCATTGTTGCTGTCCGCGGGCGTGCTTGCCCTGGCCGCACCGGCGGCGGCGCAGGATCTGCGCGGATCCGCCGCCAACACCCCGCCTGAGGCGGACAATGAGTCGCCCAATTCGGCGGACATCGTCGTCACCGCCACCCGCCGTTCAGAGCGCCTGTCCAACGTGCCGATCGCGGTGTCTGCCTTCGGCCAGGCGGCGCTGCAGAATTCGGGCGCGACGGACATCCGGCAGATGACGCAGATCGCTCCCTCGCTGCTCGTCTCCTCCACCGGCTCCGAAGCCAACGCCTCGGCCCGCGTGCGCGGCATCGGCACGGTCGGCGACAATCCCGGCCTGGAGAGCTCGGTCGCGGTGTTCATCGACGGCATCTATCGCAGCCGAACCGGATCGGGCCTCAACGACATGGGCGAGATCGAGCGGATCGAGGTGCTGCGCGGGCCGCAGGGCACGCTCTCGGGCCGCAACTCCTCGGCGGGCGCGATCAGCATCTACACCAAGGTTCCCGAGTTCAAGTTCGGCGGGTTCGCCGAGGCGACCTATGGCAATTTCGACGCCGTCCGCCTATCCGGCGCCCTGACCGGTCCGCTGGTGAAGGACCTCGTCGCCTTCCGCCTCGACGGCGTCTATTCGAAGCGCGACGGCTATCTGCACGACGTGGTCAACAAGACCGATTACAACGACCGCGACCGCTATTTCGTCCGCGGCCAGCTGCTGTTCACAGTCACCCCCGATCTCGGCATCCGCCTGATCGCCGACTATACTCATCGCAACGAGAAATGCTGCGGCGCGGTCTATATGGACACGCGCGAGAAGCTGGACCCCACCCCCGGCAAGCCCGGCGACTTCGCGATCAATCCGGCCGGCAACCGCATCACCGCGATCCTGCGCAGCATGGGCGGCGTGCTGCCGAGCGAAGGCGCTCCTTATAACCGCCAGATCGCGCAGACCCCCGGCCGCGCCTACACCAACCTCACCACCGACTATGGCCTCTCGGCGCGTGTTCGCTGGAACCTCGGCGCGACCCAGCTGACCTCGCTCACCGCATACCGCGAGTACAAGTCGGCGGGCGCGGGCGACATCGATTACGGCAATGTCGACATCGCCTATCGCCCCGATGACGGCAACGCCTATCGCCAGTTCCACACCTTCAGCCATGAGAGCCGCTTCTCGGGCACGATCCTGGGCGACAGGCTCGACTGGCTGGTCGGCGGCTATTACGCCCACGAGAAGCTGCGCGTGGCGGACAATCTGCGCTTCGGCACCCAATATGGCGCCTTCGCCGCGTGCCGGATGGTGGCGACGATCAACCCGGCCGCGGCACTGCGCGACCCCACCCGCCCCGGCTGCCTCAGCGCCGCCGGCCGCGCGGTGCTCACCCCGGCGGTGGGGTCGCAGATCATCGGCGGCATCGATCGCCTCAGCACGCTCAACGATCGCGGCTCGACGCTCGACCTGTACGACCAGACCAGCAACAACTGGGCCCTCTTCACCCACAATATCTACAAGCTGACCAAGACGCTCAGCTTCACGCTCGGCGCACGCTACACGCGGGAAAGCAAGTCGCTGAAGGCCGCGTTCAACAACAACAACACGGTCTGCCCGGCGCAGCAGGCGGCGCTGGGCCCGCTGCTCGTCAGCACCAACGCGACGCTGCAGTCGCTGGCGGGCGGCATCGTTACGCTGACCTGCACCGGCAACTCCACCGCGGCGCTGACCGGCGTGCCCTTCGCGGACAAGTTCAAGGAAGGCCAGCTGACCGGCACCGCGGTGCTTTCGTGGAAGCCGGCGGAGAGCACGCTCTTCTATGCCTCCTATGCGCGCGGCTACAAGGCAGGCGGCTACAATCTCGATCGTTCCGACCTGTCCACGACGGTCTTCGCCACCCCGCGCCCGGCATCGGTCACCAACCTGCGCTTCGATCCCGAGACGGTGAACGCGTTCGAGATCGGCGCCAAGTACAGCGCGCGCCACATAACCGCGAACATGGCGCTGTATCGCTCCGAGTTCACCAACTTCCAGCTCAACACCTTCAACGGCACCAGCTATATCGTCCAGAATATCGGCGGGTGCAGCAGCGCGCTGAACGGTGCCGATCGCGACAACAGCTCGGCCACCGGCGCCTGCACCGGCAGCGTCGGCAAGGGGGTAGTGACCCAGGGCGTGGAACTGGAGCTCGGCTTCTATCCCACCTCCAACTTCACGGTGAACCTCGGCTACACGCTGGCCGATGCCAAGTACCAGCGCGATCTGGTCGGCTCCAAGGCGGGCGAGCCGCTCAATGCAGCGCTGTTCCTGCTCCCCGGAAGCCAGATGTCGAACGCCCCCCGCAACACGGTGACCAGCGCGGTGACCTGGACCCCGCCGATCGGCAGCAACGGCATGACCGGGCTGTTCTATGTCGATGGCCGCATGACCAGCGATTACAACACCGGCTCGGACCTGTTCGTCGAGAAGCTGCAGGACGGCTTCGTGACGATGAACGCGCGCATCGGCGTGCGTGGGCCCGACGAGAAATGGGCGGTGGAGCTGTGGGCGCAGAACCTGCTCGACACCGACTACCAGCAGGTCGCGTTCAACCTTCCCTTCCAGGGCGCGGGCAGTCGCTCGCAGGTCCAGGCGTTCGGCGCGCCCAGCTTTGCCGTGGGCAATGCGATGTTCGGGTCGTTTCTGGCCGAGCCACGCACCTATGGTCTGACGGTGCGCACGCGGTTCTGAGGGCGCACGGCCGGGCGGCGCATCGCCGCCTCCCGGCTGGTCCCACGCGATTTCTACCCTCTGCCGCGCGCCGTGGGTGCGTTCAGCCCGCGACCTTCGCCAGCAGCCGCTCGATCCCCGCCACGGCTTCCGGCTCGTCGAGGGTCGGCGCATGGCCCACCCGCCGCACCGTCACCAGCTCGGTGCCGGGCACCCGCGCGACCATCTTCTCCGCCGTCTCGGCGCGCAGGATGTCCGAGCGTTCGCCGCGTACCACCAGCAACGGGCGACCGGCGAGCGCGTCGATCGTCGGCCACATGTCCGGCCCGGCCTCATTGCCCGGCACGCGGAACGGCTCGGCGATCTTCATGTCGTAATCGAGCACGATGCGACCCTGGCTGTTCACCCGGTGGAGCCGCTTGGCCATCGCCAGCCAGTCCTCGATCCGATAGTCCGGATAGACGTCCCCGTTCGCCTCGGCAACGCCGCGCGCCGCGTGCATCCAGGTCGGGTACCAGACCTGCTTGCCGACATAGGTGCGGATCCGCGCCAGCCCCGCCGGGTTCAGCTCCGGCCCGACATCGTTGAGCACCGCGCCGGCCAGCTTGCCCCCGTCGGTCGCGGCGAGCAGCATCGTCACGATGCCGCCGAGCGAGGTGCCGACCGCGACGAACTTCTCGATCTTCAGCTCGGCGAGCAGCGCCTCGACATCCTGCAGATAGACGAGCGGCACATAGCTCATCGGATCCTTGGCATAGGCGCTCTCGCCCCGCCCCCGAAATTCGACGCAGAGCACCCGCCAGTCGCTCGAGAGGCGTGTCGCCAGGTCGGCGAAGTCGCGCGCGTTGCGGGTAAGGCCCGGGAAGCAGAGCAGCGGCGGGCGGTCGTCGCGCCCCGGATAGTCGCGATAATGCAGCCGCAGGCCGTCTTTCGACCACCAAACGCCATCGGAGTAGTTGCGCCGATCACCCATCGCGCCCCATATCGCCGCATGGCCTTCGCTCCGCAACAGGCGATCCTCGAACTCGGGGATGGCTTCTACGATCCGGTGGCGCCCGCGCGCTTCCCCCAGACGATCCTCCGCTTCCGCAACGACCGCGCCGCCGCGAGCGTGGGGCTGGAGGGGCTGAGCGACGCCGAATGGCTCGCCCATTTCGCCCGGTTCGAGCCGCTCAAGGGCAGCCTGCCCCAGCCGCTGGCGCTGCGCTATCACGGCCACCAGTTCCGCGTGTACAATCCCGAGATCGGCGACGGCCGCGGCTTCCTGTTCGCGCAGATGATCGACGATTCCGGCCGGCTGATGGACCTAGGCACCAAGGGATCGGGCCAGACGCCGTACAGCCGCTTCGGCGACGGCCGCCTGACCCTGAAGGGCGGCGTCCGCGAGATCCTCGCCACCGAGATGCTCGAGGCGCTGGGCGTCGAGACCAGCCGTACCTTCTCGCTGGTCGAGACTGGCGAATCGCTCCATCGCGGCGACGAGCCCTCCCCTACCCGTTCCGCGGTGCTGGTGCGGCTCAACCATGGCCATATCCGCATCGGCGTGTTCCAGCGCCTCGCCTATTTCCAGGACGTGGAAGGCCTGCGGAAGCTCACCGCCTATGTGCTGCGCCACTATTTCGGCGAGCAGGACGGGCCCGACGCGCCGCAGCGGCTACTCGCCCATGTCGTCGCCCGCACCGCGCGGATGGCGGGGCAGTTCATGGCCGCGGGTTTCGTCCACGGGGTGCTCAACAGCGACAATATCAACGTCACCGGCGAGAGCTTCGACTATGGCCCCTGGCGCTTCGCCCCCAGCTGGGCGGCGAACTTCACCGCCGCCTATTTCGACCAGAACGGTCTCTACGCCTTCGGCCGCCAGCCCGAGGCGATCTATTGGGACGTGATGCAGCTCGCCATTTCGCTGCGCCTGATCGCCGAGGAAGCGCCGCTGATCGCCGCGCTCGAAGGCTTCGCCCCGGCCTATCATCGCGAGGAGGCCAATGCCGTTCTCTGGCGCCTCGGTGTCCAGCCGCGCGACGACGCGAGCGACCGCGCGCTCACCGAAGCCGTGGAGGTGGCGCTCAACCAGACCGGCACGCTGCTCCACCGTTTCTATTTCGACGCATTCGGTGGCACCCTGCCCGAACGCTATGGCGCGGAGTTCGCCGAGGTCCGCAGCCGCCTCGCCGACTATCGCCCGCGCAAGGCGCGCGACCACGTCTATTGGCGCGGCGCGCCCCGTTCGATGCTGATCGACGAGGTCGAATCGCTGTGGTCCGCGATCGCGGAGCGGGACGACTGGGCGCCGATCGAGGCAAAGATCGCGGCGATCCGCGAGATGGGCGAGGCTCTGGCCTAGCGCCGCGAAATCGGGCAAAGCGATCGTAACAGGGGCAACGAACCAGAAAATACAGAAGGCCCATGCCGGACCAGGAACTCCTTTCGACCGAACCCGCAACCGGCGCCGTGCTGTGGCGACACCCGATCGGGGACGCGGACACCGAAGTTGCCATCGCCCGCGCCAACTGGGCAGGCTGGGCGGCGCGCCCGCTCGCCGTGCGGATCGAGGCGCTGCGCCGCTTCGCCAATGTCGTGCGGCAGCGCGCCGACGCCTTTACCGACCTGCTCGCGCGCGAGACCGGCAAGCCGCTGTGGGAAGCGCGCACCGAGGTCGAGACAGTGATCGCCAAGGTCGACATCTCGGTCACCAGCTATTCGGAGCGGACCGGCCAGCGCCGGATCGAAGCGCCGATGAACACTCGGCTCGCGCTGCGGCACAAGCCGCACGGCGTGCTGGCGGTGCTGGGGCCCTATAATTTCCCGGCGCATCTGCCGAACGGCCATATCGTGCCTGCGCTGCTCGCGGGCAACGCGGTGGTGTTCAAGCCGTCGGAAAAGACGCCCGCCAGCGGCGCCTTCCTCGTCGAGTGCTTCCATGCCGCGGGCATCCCCGAAGGCTGTATCCGCCTGCTGATCGGCGGACCGGACCAGGGCAAGGCGCTGGCGGGCCACCCGGACATCGACGGGCTGCTGTTCACGGGCTCGGCCAATACCGGCATCGCGCTCAACCGCCAGTTCGCCGCGCGCCCCGAGAAGATCCTCGCGCTGGAGATGGGCGGCAACAACCCGATCGTCGTCTGGAATACGCCGGATCTCTATTCGGCCGCGGTGCTGGTGGTACAGTCGGCCTTCACCACCGCCGGCCAGCGCTGCACCGCCGCGCGCCGGCTGATCGTCGACGAGAAATTGTTCGAACCGCTGATGGCCGAGCTCAACAAGCTGATCGGCCGGTTGATCATCGGCGAGCCGCATGCCGATCCCCAGCCCTTCATGGGCCCGGTGATCGACAACAATACCGCTGACATGCTCACCGAGAGCTTTCTCACGCTCTCCACCATGGGCGGCCGCCCGCTGCGTCACATGGAGCGGCTGATCGAGAACCGCCCCTTCCTCACCCCCGGCGTGGTCGACATGACCGAGGCGCGGGAAAAGGTGGATGTCGAGCTGTTCGGCCCGATCCTCCAGGTGTTCCGCAAGACGAGCTTCGAGGAGGCGATCGCCGAGGCCAACGACACCCGCTACGGCCTCTCCGCCAGCCTGGTGAGCCAGGATCCGCGGCTCTACGACCAGTTCTGGGCGAACATCCGCGCCGGCATCGTCAACTGGAACAAGCCGACCAACGGCGCCTCCTCGGCCGCGCCGTTCGGCGGCGTGGGCTGGTCGGGCAACCATCGGCCCAGCGCCTATTATGCGGCGGACTATTGCGCCTATCCGGTCGTCTCCTCGGAATCCGAGCAGGCGCGCGCGGCGATGGGCGTGGGCCTGCGCGACGCCTGACGCCCCGCGTTAGGCTTTTCGCAACCCTGCCGCTTAACCGCGGTTTCAGTGCCGGGCGTGCAGGATGTCCCCCTTGGGACGGAACGACAGCATGGATTCGGGGCGAACGTCCGCGACGATCTTCAGCCTGACACACGACCTGCCCGCACCGCGCGCGCCCAGCGCCGCGGCGGCGGACGGGCTCGATGCAGGCCAACTCGCCTGGGGTGGCGAGCTGCTCGACTGCGGCATCCACTGGATCGGCCGGGCGGGCGCGCGGCTGCGCGTCGAGCGTGAACTGGCCGAGGCGATGCCGATCCGGCTGCACCTCGGGTCCGCCGAGCCGCTGATCGGCCGTACGCTCTGGTCCGACGGCAACGAGGCGGGGCTCGCTTTCGACGCACCGGTGGACGTGCTGGGGATGGTCGCGCGCAACCTCGCCCGCGCCGCCGCCGAGCGCCGCCGCCTGCCGCGCATCGAGCTGCGCCATACCGTCGGCGTGCACCGCGGCGGCGAGGTCGAGCAGCTGCGCACCCGCGACATCTCGCAAGGTGGGGTCGGCGTCGAGGCGCGCGGGCTCGGCGTTGACGAGGCGGTGCAGCTGACCTTCGACGGGCTGCGTCCGCTGGAAGGCACGGTGCGCTGGATCACGGGCGAGACCGCCGGCATCGTCTTTACCGAGGAGCTGGGCTGGCAGACCCTGTTCCCCTGGCTCCGCGGCATCCAGCAGGCGCCCGCCCCCCAGGCCGGCGGGAGCGATGCCGACGGGTTGCTGCAGGACAAGCTGGCGCTGCGCCTCGACCTGCCTGGGCGGGTGCGCGAGGGCGTCGGCTGGTGGAATTGCCGTATCCATGCGCTCACCGCCCAGCAGGTCGAGTTCGAGGCGCGCCAGGCCTTCGCGCCGGGCAGTTCGCTCTGGGTGGCACTCCCCGAGATCGGCGGCGGCCCGGCGCGGGTGGTGCGGGCGCGGCATGGCCGGACGCTCGCCGAATTCCGCATGCCGCTGCGCGACAGTGACCTGCGCCTGCTCACCGCGAGCCGCCGCACCGGCTGAAGCCGCTTGCATCGCCGCCGCCGCACCGCCAATCGGGCGGCATGGCACTTCTTCCCATCGCCGAGGCCCAGGCGCGGCTGCTCGCGCTTGCCGGCCCCACCCCCGTCGAGACGGTCCCGCTGGGGCAAGCCGTCGGCCGCTGGGCCGCCGAGCCGGTGGTCGCACGCCGCACCCAGCCGGAAACCGACCTTTCGGCGATGGACGGCTATGCGATCCGCTTCGCCGACCTGCCCGGACCTTGGGCCGTGATCGGCGAGAGCGCGGCGGGGTCTGGCTTCGCGGGCACGGTTGCGCCCGGAGAAGCGGTACGGATCTTCACCGGCGCGCCGATGCCCGCGGGCGCGGACACGGTGCTCGTCCAGGAAGAGGCCGCGCGCGACGGCGATCAGCTAAGCCTCGCTGGCGAAGGCCCGTCCTATCTGGGTCGCAACACGCGCCGCCGCGGGCTGGACTTTGCGCAAGGCGACGCGCTGATCGCAGCGGGCGAGCGGCTCACGCCAGCCCGGATCGCGCTGGCGGCGATCGGCGGCCATGCGGCACTGCCCGTCGGCCGCAAGGTCCGCGTCGCCATCGCCGCGACCGGCGACGAGCTGGTGGCACCGGGTATGCCGATCGGGCCCGCCCAGTTGCCCGAATCGAACCGCACGATGCTCGCCGCGCAGCTGGCCGATCTGCCGGTCGAGATCGTCGACCTCGGCATCCTGCCCGACGATCTGGGCGCCCTCACCCATGCCTTCGCCACTGTCGAGGCCGATCTGCTGATCACCAGCGGCGGCGCGTCGGTAGGCGATCACGACCTCGTCCGCCCCGCGCTGGAAGCCGCCGGCGCGACCATCGACTTCTGGCGCATCGCGCTCCGACCGGGCAAGCCGATGATGGCGGGCACGCGCGGCGACATGGTCGTGCTGGGCCTGCCGGGCAATCCGGTTTCGGTGTTCGTCACCGCGCTGCTCTTCGCCAAGCCCTTGATCGCGCACCGATCCGGTGCCGCCGATCCGTTCCCGCGCGGGCGCTCGGCGATCCTCGGCGAGCCGCTGCCGGCCAATGGCCCGCGCACCGACTATCTCCGCGCCGCGCTGATCGACGGCCGCGTCCATGCCTCGGCGATCCAGGACAGCTCGATGCTCCGCACGCTCGCCCGCAGCACCTGCCTGATCGTGCGCGAGCCGCATGCGCCAGCCGCAAATAGCTCCGACTCGGTGGAAATCCTCGACATCGCTTGACAGCGCCTCGGAACATTGCATAAACGTTCCCAGTCTGTTCTGGACCACGGAGGATTGGATGCTCACGCGCAAGCAGCACGAGCTGATCTGCTTCATTTCCGACCGTCTTGCCGAGACGGGCGTATCGCCCTCGTTCGAGGAAATGAAGGAGGCGCTCGATCTCAAGTCGAAATCGGGCGTGCACCGCCTGATCAGCGCGCTGGAGGAACGCGAGTTCATCCGCCGCCTGCCCAACCGCGCCCGCGCGCTGGAAGTGCTGCGCATGCCCGAGCGCGGCGAGCGCAAGCCTGTCGCCAAGGCGCCCAAGCCGGCGAGCGCGGCCGCCGCTCCCGCATCGCCCCCGACGCCGGCCAATGACGTGGTGGAGATCCCGCTGCACGGCCGCATCGCCGCGGGTACGCCGATCGAGGCGCTCGAAGGCTCGACCATGCTGCCGGTGCCCGCCGCGCTGCTCGGCGCGGGCGAGCATTATGCGCTCGAAGTCGCTGGCGATTCGATGGTGGAAGCCGGCATCCTCGACGGCGACTATGCGCTGATCCGCCGCACCGAGACCGCACGGGACGGCGAGATCGTCGTCGCGCTGATCGACGATGCCGAGGCGACGCTGAAATATTTCCGCAAGGAAGGCGCGATGGTCCGGCTCGATCCGGCCAATCGCGACTATACGCCCCAGCGCTATCGCCCGGATCAGGTGCGGGTGCAGGGCCGGTTGGCGGGATTGTTGCGCCGCTACTGATGAATGGGGCCGGGACGAGGCGATGCGAAGCACCAGCTACAGCTTCGCCTTACGCTTCGTCCATTCCTTGTCCGCCCGCCCCCGCACACCTCGGGCGCGCTGATCCGCGTGGTGTACTTTCAGGCATCGATATTACTACTTCTACGCATCGGACATTCATGCCACGGTCTGCACACAAGAAGTGATGGAGCGCGGGCCGATGCGTGGACCTCTTCTGGCGGTGGCGATGAGCCTGCTCTTCCCAGGCCTCGGGATGGCGCAGCAGAGCATATCCTCTTCTCAGGACGCGGCGCAGTCGCCGGCTACCACGGATACAACCGATCGCGCACAGGGGCGCAAGGCGCCTGCCGGCCCCACCGATCCCATCATCGTCACAGGACGCAAGCCTGCTTCCAAGAAGGACATCAGCGCGCTGGTGCATGCGATCACGCCGCCCAGTCCCAACGATGCACCGCTGCCCCGCTTCCAAAGCGCCGTCTGCTTCGGTAGCGTCGGGCTCGAGCGCTCCGTCCTCGAGATGATCGGCTACCGCCTGGCGGCAGATGCCGAGCAGGCCGGGCTAAAGCTCGCGGGCGATGGATGCACGCCCAACATCCTCGTCGTCTTCACCGACGGCGTAGCCACGGGGATCGACACGCTCGTGCGGCGCAAATGGTGGCTCTTCGGGGATCGTACGCCGTCGGAAATCCGCACCATCGTCGGCGAGCGCGGTCCCGTGCGCGCATGGAGCAACAGCGAAGTCCTCAGCCGCGATGGCGAGCATATCAACCAGGGCGGCTTTTTGAACGTCCCGATTGCCTCCAGGCTGGTCTCGCCCACGCGCAAGGACATGCTAGCGTCGATCGTGCTGGTCGAGCGCTCGGCCGTGATCGGCAAGACCAGCAACCAGATCGCCGATTATCTGGCGATGCGCACCCTGGGCGGCGCCCGCCCCCGCGCCACCGGACCGACGGAGACGATCCTGTCCCTGTTCGACGGGAATACCAATCGCGTGCCGAGCGAACTCACCGCCTTCGACCGCGGCTATCTGCGCGGCCTCTATGCCGGACAGGCCAATGCCTTTGCCTGGAGCACGCGCGGATTGATCGTCGAGCGCGTCCTCAAGGAGCAACAGGCAGATCCCCCGCCGTTTGCCGAACACTGACTGCACGCTCGGTGCGGTCCTCGCGTCTGGACGCGTCGGCCGTGCGAAGGATGGGGCCGTTCAGCGAACGTTCGTGGGCCATCCCTTGCGCGCGTGCGGGCTTTGGATGGCGCCCGCGCGCCCGAGGGCCCACCTTGATTGACCGGGGCCCGGCGCGCCGTTCAAGCTGCACGCCTTACTTGGGCGTTTGGGCCCTGAGCTCCGCCTCGAACGCCTTCTGCGCCGCATCCACCCGACGCCCCAGTTCGCCCGGATCGACGAACGCCTCGGGATCGCCCGCCGCCTGCTTGGCGCGTTTGGCGGCGAGATCGAACTGCTCGGCGTGGAAGCTCAGGAACACGTCGGCCTGGGTCGCGCGCAGCTTGGCGAAGGTGGCGCGGAAATCGGCGGGCGCCGCGTCATAGCCATGGCCCGGTGTCAGCGGCTGGTCGGCGACGCTGAAGCTGCAGGCGAACAGCACCGTCAGGCTGTCCCCGCCCGAGGGGACCTGCATGGTGAAGCTGGTGCAGCCCTTGGTGTGCCCCGGCGTCAGATGCGCGACCAGCGTGTTGGTGCCGAGCCGGATCTCCTCGCCGTCCTTGAGCTGCCCGTCCACCTTCACCGGCGGCGCGGCGATGCTGATGTCCGGGCGATAGTCGGACGTGCCCGCCTCCAGCGCCGGGGTATCGGCGGCGCTCGCCAGCAGCCGCGCGCCGGTGCGGCGCTTGAGCTCGGCGAGGCCGCCCTCGTGGTCCCAATGCGCGTGATTGATCAGCAGGATCTTCACGTCGTTGAGCTTGAAGCCGAGCTTCTCGATGTTCGCGGCGATCAGCGGCGCGCTTTCGGGCATGCCGCCGTCGATCAGGATGTGCCCCTGCGGGCTGGTGATCAGATAGGCCGAGATCCCCGCGGTGCCGACATAGTGGACGTTGCCGAGGATCCGGAACGGCGCCATCGGCTGGTTCCATTCGGCGCGGGTCTTGGCCCAGTCGGTGCGCTGGGCCAGCGCCGGGGAAGCCAGGCCAAGTGCCGAGGCCGCAAGCAGAATCCGGATCATCGTCGATCTCCCTTCGCGGCGCTGAATGGGGGCTGGACGGTGGGCGGGTCAAGCCATGGCTGGCGCGCGGTCGTGGCGACGGTGCGGACCGTCCCGCCCGCAAAGGTCACCGCGACCCCGCCGGTAGAGTCGAGCGCCTGCCGATCGAGCCGCAGCCAGCGCGGATGGCAGGCGCGCGGCAGCCGCCGTTCGCTCACCACGATGTCGCTCGACGCGCAGACCGCGACCAGTTCGCGCCACGCCACCGGATAGACGCTGCGCGTGGCTGCGACGCGCCAGCGCCGTCCGCCCTGCGCAACCTCCGCGACACACAGATCGCGGCTGCACCGCGCATCGGGCCGCTCGGCGAGCGCCGCCAGCGCATCGGCCTCGACCCCGCCATTCTCGCCGAGCACCTGGCGGGTGAAGTCGCCCGCGCGGTCGCGCAGCAGCGCGAGACTGCCGTCCGCCATGCGCAGCGCGACGTGGCGCCCGTCGCCGGTGACCAGCAGGTCCGGGCCGGGCGTCGCCAGCGCCCACAGCGCCCCCACGAGCAGCGGAACGAGCCCCGCGATCCGCACCCGCGTCCGCCACAGGCCGAGCCACAGTCCGCCGAGCACCATGCACGCGAAGGCCCCCGCCGGCATCACCGGCAGCACCGCAACCGATCCGGGCGCACTCGCCACGCTGTGCGCGATCCACAGCAGCAGCGCCATGGCCTGGCCGGTCAGCCACCAGAAGGGCGCGCCCACCCCGATCAGGTCGCCCAGCAACGCCAGCGCCTCGAGCGGCATCACCACGAAGGTGGTGAGCGGGATCGCGGCGATGTTGGCGACCGCGCCGTAGATGCCGCCCTTGTGGAAATGGAACAGCCCGATCGGCATCAGCGCCAGCTCGACCAGGATGCCGGTGAGCAGCAGCGATCCCGCCCCGCGCGCGATCCGTCGCGCCAGCCCCTCTTCGCGCGCCTCGAACCAGCGGCGCATGTGCGGGCTCTCGTGCAGCGCGACGATGGCGGCGACCGCGGTAAAGCTCAGCTGGAAGCTCGGGCCCGCCACCGACTCCGGCCACAGCAGGAGCACCACCATCGCCCCGGCGGCGACCAGTCGCAGCGTCAACGCCTCGCGCCCAAGGCGCAGCGCCACCAGCACCAGCAGCGCGGCGACGCAGGACCGGATCGTCGGCACTTGCCCGCCGGTCAGCCAGGTATAACCGATCGCCGCCAGCGCCCCCGCCCCCGCCGCCACCAGCGGCAGTCGCACGCGCAGCGCCAGCCACGGGCTCAGCGCGAGCAGCCGCAAAACCACCAGCATCGCCGCGCCGGTGACGGCGGTGACGTGGAGGCCGCTGACCGACAGCAGATGCGCGAGGCCGGCGCGTCGCATCGCCTCGCTGTCGTCCTCGGAGATCGCGCCCTCATCGCCGGTGGCGAGCGCGCTGGCGATGCCGCCGGCACTCCCCGGCAGCCGCGACTCGATATGCGCGGACAAGGCGGCGCGCAGATCCCGTCCGGCCCGGGGCGGCGCGTGGAGCAGCGTCACCGGGTCGAGCGCCTTGCCGGTGGCGCCGATCCCGTCGAACCAGGCGACCCGGCGGAAATCATAGGCGCCAGGCACCGGTGGGCCCGGTGGCGGGACCAGCCGCGCCCGCAACGCCACCAGCGCGCCCGGCACAAGTCCGGGTGGCACCGCCGCCGCGTCGACATTCACCCGCAGTCGTGGCGGCAGGTCGGCGCGGCGCACCGGCGCGAGCACCAGCCGCACCAGCCCGCGCGCCGGACGCGACTCGACGCGCAGCACGGCGGCGTCGAAGCGCGCCACCTGCGGCCGCGCCAGCACCGGCGCGGCGCAATGCTCGGCCCGCCACCAGATCGCCCCGCAGCCCGCGGCCACCAGCAGCCCGCCCACCAGCAACGCCCGCCCGCTCCGCCCGGGAAGCACGGCGCCGAGAGCCGCCACCCCCAGCGCGGTTAAGACGAAGCCGATCCATTGCCGTGGCCCGGCCAACAGGAACCAACCGCTGATCCCGGCCCCGAAGGCGACCGGCAACCAGAGCGGCAACTGGCCCCGCTCTGCCTCCAGCCATCGTTCGACCATCCCCCATATGCCGGCAGGTCCCTGGGGGAATCGCCACCAGCCCCCCAAGGGAAGGCTCGACACCCCCGGGATGGGGGTCGCAGCGGCGGGACTGACCATGGCGCGAAAGACTGCGGGCATGCGCACAGCCGCGCAACAGAAGAAAGCAGCGCACCGCGCAGCCAAATCCCGGCGCCGCGCAGGACCTCTGCAGCAATCCACCGGATGGGCACAAATCGACATAAGAAGAGAACCGCTGCGGTTTTCTTGCGCTAACCGACGAATGTCCGGCATCGCGTCGCGCACAAGGCGAGGATATTGGCGCCGGCCAACACCGACTCGGCGTCGATAATTTGCACCGCAGCATACGCGTACATCGGGGTTTCGTTCGGATTTTCCAACGTGTGGCGCGCGCCCTCCAGCCCTTCTTTTTCGCATGCGCCCACGTACATTGGACGAAGCGGCAGGCGCTCTGCTAGAGGGCGAACCGCGCCCCCGCGCTCCTCGGTTGCATCCCGCGCTTGACGGATTGGTAACGTGGGATACGGAGGCGCTCGAAGCGGCGGTACGCACCGTCGCGGACGAAGCGGGCGGGAAGCCCGGCGACAGGGCGCAGCCGCAACGTGCGGCGTTAACCGGCCGCCGACCTTCTCCGGCTATCCAGGGCGCCCAGGCGACGCCTGGAACCGAGGGGACCCTCCCCCGCTTCGCAGATCAGATGCGTACGCCCGCGTGAAAACGGGTCGAAGGAAAGGACGACTACATGAGCGATACCGCCAAACTGCACGTTGCGGGGAAAGACGTCGAATATCCCGTCCTCAAGGGCAGCACCGGCCCGGACGTCGTCGATATCCGCAAGCTCTATGCGCAGACCGGCGCCTTCACCTACGATCCGGGTTTCACCTCGACCGCGAGCTGCGAGTCGGGCCTGACCTTCATCGATGGCGACCAGGGCGTGCTGCTCCACCGCGGCTATCCAATCGGCCAGCTGGCCGAGAATTCGAGCTTCATGGAAGTCTCGTACCTGCTGCTCAACGGCGAGCTGCCGACGCAGGACGAACTGACCAAGTTCGAAAACACGATCACCCGCCACACCATGCTGCACGAGCAGCTGGCGACCTTCTATCGCGGCTTCCGTCGCGACGCGCACCCGATGGCGGTGATGTGCGGCGTCGTCGGCGCGCTGTCGGCCTTCTACCACGACTCGACCGACATCACCGATCCGACGCAGCGCATGATCGCGTCGCACCGCCTGATCGCCAAGATGCCGACGATCGCGGCGATGGCGTACAAGTACAGCGTCGGCCAGCCGTTCCTCTATCCGAAGAACGACCTGAGCTACACCGGCAACTTCCTGCGCATGACCTTCGGCGTTCCGGCCGAGGAGTATGAAGTGAACCCGGTGGTGGAGAAGGCGCTCGACCGCATCTTCATCCTCCACGCCGATCACGAGCAGAACGCCTCGACCTCGACCGTGCGCCTCGCCGGTTCGTCGGGCGCCAATCCGTTCGCCTGCATCGCGGCCGGCATCGCCTGCCTGTGGGGCCCGGCGCATGGCGGCGCGAACGAAGCCGCGCTCAATATGCTGCACGAGATCGGCCGTCCGGAGCGCATCCCCGAGTTCATCGCCCGCGCGAAGGACAAGAACGATCCGTTCCGCCTGATGGGCTTCGGCCACCGCGTGTACAAGAACTACGATCCGCGCGCTACGGTCATGCAGAAGACCGTCCGCGAAGTGTTCGCCGCGCTCAACGTTTCCGACCCCGTGTTCGAGGTCGCGCTGCAGCTCGAGGAAATGGCGCTCAAGGACGACTATTTCGTCGAGAAGAAGCTGTTCCCGAACGTCGACTTCTATTCGGGCGTGATCCTGTCGGCGATCGGCTTCCCGACTACGATGTTCACCGCGCTGTTCGCCCTGGCCCGCACCGTCGGCTGGGTGGCACAGTGGAACGAGATGATCTCGGACCCCGAGCAGAAGATCGGCCGTCCGCGCCAGCTCTACACCGGCCCGACGCAGCGCGACTACGTGCCCGTCAGCCAGCGCTGAGCGCAGTTCCCGGGGTTCGCCTCGGGTCAGGCTTGAAGAAAACGGCGTTCCGCACTTCGCGGGGCGCCGTTTTTCTTTTGGGCGCGTCGACGCGCCCAGCAACTGCTCCGGAAGACGATATCGTCGTCACCGGCACCGTGCCGCGCTGCTGGCCGCGCAGATCAGCTACGGCACCCAGCTGCAGGACGGCGGCGACGCCTGGCTCGCCCGTCCGCGCTTCGTCGAGGTGACGGAGGACAAGCTGTCCCCCTCGATACGACGCCTGCCCCAAGGCGCGGCCATGCTACGCGAGGATCCGATTTGCCGCTACCGACTGGCGGGCGCGCCGCTCTACACGCTGCGGTCGGGCAGCTATGCGAAGCTTGGGCCGGGCGACCCGGTGTATCCGGGCATGGCCCTGGCGGCGGATCAGCGCGGCGCGATCCAGTATCGAAGCAGCTTCGCCCTCGGCCTTGTCGAGTTCTGAACGGCGACAGCCAATTGACCCCGCGCGCGAAACATGGCTTTCCCCTTGCCATGTCAGGGGAAATGCTGGGCGCGCTGGCGCCGTTGGTGGGCTATCATTTACGGCGGGCGCTAAGCGCCTTTTCTGCGGATTTTACCGCAGCGATGGAGGGCACCGGGCTTCGCCAGGTGCCGCTGGCGGTTCTCGCCATCGTGCAGGCCAATCCTGGGATCAACCAGGGCGCGGCCGGCCGCATGCTGGGTATCAAGCGCGCCAACATGGTCGCGCTGATCAACGATCTCGTCGAAAAGGGGCTGATCGATCGCGTGGTGGACGTGAGCGATCGCCGCGCCTTCTCGCTGACCGTCACCAAGGCCGGCATCGCCGCGCTGGCGGATGCGATGGCGCGGATCGAGGCGCATGAGAACCGGATGCTCGACGAGCTGAGCATGGCCGAGCGCGCGCTGCTGCTCGACCTGCTCGGCCGGATCGAGCGCCGCAGCCCGGCGGGCGACGGCGACGAGAATGGCGACGCTTAACGGAGTGCAGCCGGCACGCCGAAGCGCGCCGGCTGCCTCTCAGAAGCGACCCGAGAGCTGCAGATACCAGTTGCGCGGGCGGGCATACATCCGCTCGGCATAGCCGAGCGTCGCGAGCGAGGCGTTGCCCTGGATGAGGTAGCGGGAATCGAGGAGGTTGTTCACCCCAGCGCTGACCTCGTAGCGATCGTTGAACTTCAGCGTCACCGATCCGTTGCCGACGAAATAGCCGTTCTCCTCGATCAGCGGGATGCTGCCGGTGATGAAGGTGATCTTGGAGGTGTAGCTGCCGTCGACCCGCGGAGTGAGCGTCATGCCGTTGCCCAGCGCGATGTCGTAGCCGAGCGCGAGATTGGCCTGGAGCGAGGGGGTGAGCGGCAGGTCGTCGTTGGGCGTCACCGTCGCGGTCGCGCCCGGCACCGGGGTGATGCTGCGGATCTTGTCGTCGAGCACGCTGACGCCGCCGTCGATGTTGAGCCCGAAGGCGGTGCGCAAATTGGCCTCGGCCTCGACGCCGCGGATCCGCGCCTTGCCGGCGTTGAACAGCAGCGGCACCACGCCCTGGCGGAAGATCAGCTGGATATTGTCGTAATCGGCCTGGAACGCGGCGAGGTTGAAGCGCAGCCGGCCGATATTGGTCTTGATGCCGACCTCATAGCTGGTGACGTCCTCCTCGTCGAACGGCACCGGCACATTGCCGGCGGGCGCGGCATTGTAGCGCGTGTTGAACCCGCCCGACTTGAAGCTGCGCGCATAGGAAGCATAGGTGCTGATCGCGTTGTTCCAGCGATATTGCACGCTCGCCGATCCAGTGAGCGCCGAGAAGGACTTGGCGAAGGGCCGGTGGTAGAGGAACAGCGGCCCGCCCTCCGGCACGGCCTTGGTCGGCAGAGGATTGGGGTCGGGCTGGCTCGACGGGAACAGGTTGAACACCGTGCCGAGGAAGGTCTTGCGATCGGTGGTGTAGCGCAGGCCGCCGGTGAGCTCGAGGCCCGCCGCCGGCTTCACGCTGATCTCGCCGAAGCCGGCCAGCGAGTCCGTCTTGAGCCGCGAGACCTGGAGATCGCGCGAACCGGGGCCGCCCGCCAGGATCGAGCGGATCACCGGGGGGGATGGCGGATAGGCCAGGAACACCGTCGCCCGCTCGTCGGTGACTTCGTTGAAATAATAGCCGCCGAGGATCGCGCTGACCTTGCCCCAGTCGAGCTGGAGCTGGACTTCCTGGCTGAACTGACCGGATTCGGCGCCGACATCGGTGGTGATCAGGGTCAGCGGCGTGTTGTCGCCGTCGCGGATGCCGCGCGAGCTGGTGTTGCGATAGGCCGAGATCAGCTTCACCGCAGCCACCTGCGACAGGCGGATATTGGCGGTAGCGCCGAAGCCCCAGACCTCCGAATTGCTCAGCACCGGCGCGGTGCCGCCGTTGACGAACGGGCCCTTGGCCTGGAGGTCGTTGGCGCAGCGCGGGTCGGCGATCATCGGCACGTTGGGCGCCCCGAAGCGCGGGTCGCCGGCAGTGAGCGGTGCATAGGGAATGGTCGCCCCTGGGCATCCTGCCCCGACGCTGGCGATCGCCGCGACCGGCGCCTGCTCGTTGATCCCGGCGAAGACGAACGGCGCGCCATGCTCCTTCCGCTTCGAATAGTCGCCGCGGAGGTACAGGTCGAAATCGGACGAGGGCTGCCATTTGAGCGCGCCGTTGAACGAATAGCCGTCCTCGTTGCCGAGATCGAGCCCGTCGACCGCGCGGATCACATAGCCGTCGCGCTTGCGATACCCACCGGAGACGCGCGCGGCGAGCGTGCTGGCCAGCGGGATGTTGAGCGCGGCAAAGCCTTCGCGGAGGTTGTACTCGCCCACCCGGGCGCGGGCGCGGCCGCCCCATACGCCGAGTTCGGGCTGCTTGGTGCGCACGAGGATCGCGCCGCCGATCGTGTTGCGGCCGAACAGCGTGCCCTGCGGCCCGCGCAGCACCTCGACCCCGTCGATGTCGCCGAAGTCGATCGCGCCGCCCACCGCACGGCCGAGATAGACTTCGTCGAGATAGATGCCGACGCCGGGATCGACCGCCGCGGTAGGGTCGACCTGCCCGACGCCGCGGATGAACACTACCGCCGAGGCGCTGTTGCCCGAAAGCTGCCCGGCGGGCTTGAACTGGAGGCTGGGGGTAACGCGCTCGAGATCCTGGGTCTGCTGGATCTGCCGCGCGGCGAGCGTCTCGGCGCCGAGCGCGGTGATCGCGACGGGCGTGTCCTGCAGGCTCTCGGCGCGACGCCGCGCGGTGACCACGATCTCCTGGGCGACCGGGTCGCTTACCGAAGCCTTGGGCTGTTCGGTCTGTGCCCAGGCGGCAGGTACGCCGCCCGCCCCTGCGGCGGCCAATGCCGCCAAGCCGCACGTGATGCGCACGCGAATGCGCGTCGAAAAACCTGCCATGCGTACCTCTCCCCTGGCTCGGGATCGTTACACGTCCCGATGCAAGGCAAAGGTCGCATGACAGATTGTTTCAGTCAATAACAGTTATGCAACGTACCAAGTTTGCAACCATCGGAGATCATCCGGCCGCCTGCCGCTCGACCAGCCGCAGCGGCGGGCGCGGCGAGAGCCCGAACATCCGCAGCGCGGTACCGGCGACGAAGCGCGGGAATTCGCGGCGCTCGATCGGCGCGTCGAGCCCCTCGGCCTGCAGCGCCCACAGCCGCTGGAAGGCCCCGCCCGCGCGCAGCAGCGACAGCGGCGCGCCGTCCTCGACGATCCGCCCCTGCTCGACCACGATGACGCGGTCGAAGCCGACCACGGTCGACAGGCGGTGCGCGACCGCGAGCACGGTCCGATGCGCCATCAGCGCGTCGAGCGCCTGCTGCACCTCGATCTCCGAACCCGTGTCCAGTGCCGACGTCGCCTCGTCGAGCAGCACGATCGGTGCCTTGCTGAGGAAGGCCCGGGCGATGCCGATCCGCTGGCGCTGGCCGCCCGAGAGGTTGGTGCCGCGCTCGCCGACGATCGTGTCATAGCCCTTGGGCAGCAGCGCGATGAAGCCGGCGCAATGCGCCGCCTCGGCTGCCGCCCGGACCTCGGCATCGGTCGCGTCGGGGCGGGCGAAGCGGATATTCTCGAGGATCGAGCGGTGGAACAGCAGCACTTCCTGCGGCACCACGGCAACAGCCTGGTGCAGGCTGTCCTGCGTCACCCGGTCGATCGGCTGGCCGTCGATCAGCACTCGACCCGCCTGCGGATCGTGCAGGCGCTGGACGAGCTGGAGGATCGTCGACTTGCCGGCGCCCGAGGGGCCGACGATGCCGATCTTCTGGCCAGGTGCCACCTCCAGCGAAAGGTCGTGCAGCACCGGGCGGCCGGGATGGTGGCCGAAGGTGAGGCCCTCGATCCGCACTTCGCCCTTCTCAGCCTGGAGCGGCACCGCGTCGGGCGCGTCTTCCAGCGCATGGGGCGCGCCGACGATCTCCAGCGTCTCGCGCAGATAGCTGAACTGCTGGCTGGTATCGATCAGCGCCATGGCGAGATCGCGCGAGCCGTTGAGCATGCGGAAGGTCATCGCGCTGACGACGACGACATCGCCCGCGGTGATGCCGCCCCCGATCCAGCGCTCGACCGCCCAGACCAGCGCGCCGCCGACGAGGATCACCAGCGCGACGTCGTGGAGCGCGCGGATCCGCTCGACGAACATCCAGCCGCGCTTCTGCGCCGCCGCCTCGGTCTGGAAGAAGCCGGCGAGCCGCTCGGACTCGCGGCGGCGGGCGCCGAACGACTTGATCGCGGCGATATTGCCGACCAGGTCGACCAGCTCGCCGCCGCTCTCGCTGGCCGCGCGGGCAAAGGCCTTGTGATATTTGTCGCCGCGCATGCCGAGGAAGACCAGGCCGGTGCTCGCCGCCACGAAGATGCCGGTAATCGCCACCGCCATGCGCCAGTCGATCGCGAGGAAGATCAGCAGCGCGCCGCCGAACGCGATCAGCGGGGGCGTGATCTCCATCAGGATGCGGTGGGTGAGCGCCTGGAACGAACCGGTCAGCGCGCCGACGCGGTGCCCCAGCGAGCCGCCGCGCTGGTTCTGGAAGAAGCCGATATGATGGCCGGTCAGATAGTGGAACATGTCGAGCCGGATGCGCACCCCGCTCGCCACGGTGATGTTGCACAACAACATCGCCGCACCGCGGACCAGCCCGTTCTCGATCGCCACCAGGCCGACAAATGCCGCGAGCGCGAAGTACACCGCCGTGTGCGACGGCGCCGCGACCGTCATTGAATCGATCAGCAGCTTCATCGCGTACTGCACGCCCACCGCGCTGGAGGCGCCGCCCACGACGAGCAGCGCAAGCAGCGCAAAGGCCAGCGGCCGCCGCGTGACATAGTGGAGCAGGAACCGAGCCGGGCTCTTCAGAAACGGCATGTCGTTCCCCTTCGGGGTTTCCGGGCGCTGCATTGCAACAATCATGCGACCGAAAAGACCCATCGGGCCATGAACCCTGGGTGAACTTTGCGACAACTGCAGGTGAGCGGAGAAATTGCGGCGACGAAATGCGGCAAAATCTGGGCAGTCACTGCCCGAATCAGCGCTCCTGAAGCACTGCCACCGCCCCGCCCGTCGCCGCGAGAGTGAGCGTCAGCGGCGCGTCGCGCGACACGTGCCTGGTCTCCACCTGCACCGCGTCGGGGGCAGCCCCGTCGCTCCAGATCCGCGCTTCGGCGCCGCGTGGCCCAAGGAAATCGAGCGGCACGGAGACGGTCCGCGCCTTCTCGTCGTTCATCGCGCCGAGATACCAGATCTTTCCCTTGCGCCGCGCCAGCACGATGTAGGCCCCCGTCTCCCCGGCGAGGAAGCGCGTCTCGTCCCAGCTGGTCGGCACCTGGCGAAGGAAGTCGAAGCCGGCGGGGCTGGCGGCATAAGTGTCCGGGCTATCCGCCACCGCCTGCAGCGGCGAGAGAAAGACGACATACATCGCCAGCCCGTGCGCCCGCGTCGACTGCACCATCGGCAGGTCGCCGCGCATGCGGAAATCGGCGGGCGCCACGTTGCGGAAGCCGCCCGGCGTATAGTCCATCGGCCCGAGCAGCCCGCGCGTATAGGCGAGCATCACGTCGTTGCCCGCGGTCGCCCGCGTGCTCCACTTGTTGTACTCGGCGCCCATCACGCCTTCCTGGGTGACGAAGTTGGGCCAGGTGCGGGTGAGCCCGCGCGGTGCGAAGGCACCGTGCAGGTCGACCATCAGATGGTGGCGAGCAGCCGCCCCCAGCAGCTTCTGGTACCAGTTGACCATCCACTGGTCGTCGCGTTCCATGAAGTCGATCTTGATGCCGGCGACGCCGAGCTTCTCGTAGAGCGCGAGCGCATCCTCCATCTGCTCGTCGAGCGCCTGCCAGTGCGCCCAGAGCCACAGCCGCACCTTCTTCGCGCGGGCATAGTCGGCGACTTCCTGGAGGTTGATGGCATCGGCCCATTTGGTGATATCGACGCCGGGCCGCCGCACCCCGCCGCCGCCCGCGCCAGCATACCAGCCCTCGTCGATCATCGTGTAGGGCATGCCGTTGGCTGCAGCGAAATCGATGAACGCCTTGGCCACCGCCGTCGTGGTGCGCTGGCCGGGAAGCTTCGCGATGACGGGCCCGCTCCACCAGTCCCAGCTGGTGAGGCCCGGCTGGATCCAGCTGGTGTCCTCGATCCGGCTCGGGCTGGAGAGGCTGGTGAGCAGCGTCGACTCCTGGAGCGTGCCGAGCCGGTCGGCGAGCATCACCACGCGCCACGGCGTGACGATCGGGCTGCCGATGCGGGTGTGCACGGCGATGCGCGGGTCGTCGAGCGAGGGCGACAGCTTCACCTGCAGCCCAGGCCCGCCGTCGCCGCGGCCCGTGAGATACATCGCGGCGAAGTCGATCAGGTCGGCCTCGGCGATCGCGAAGGCGCCCTTCCCCGTTTCGCAGACGAAAGGCACGTCGAACAGATTGTGGTCGCGCAGCCGGGTGGTGTCGACGGGATCGAACTCGCCTTCGTGGCTCGATCCGAACCGGCCGACATTGAAGCCCCAGCATTTCCAGGGCTGCGGGAAATAGAAGCCGGTACGCTCGTAGCGCACCACCGCCGCGGCGGTCGCCGGCTGCACCGGCACCAGCATACGGAAGGCGATGCCGTCGTCATAGGCGCGCAGGATGATGTCCATCCGACGCTTGGCGCCGCCGCGCTCCTGCAGGTGGACGATGCGCTGGTTGTAGCGATCGCGCCCCTCGGCGGCCTTGCCGAGGACGATCTTGTAGCGCGTATCGGCGCTGCTCGCCTCGCTGCCGGTGACCGCCATGCCCCAGCCGAGCATGTCGCGGTCGAGATCGAGCGCGATCGGCGCGGGCGCAAGGACCAGCTCGCCGCGCCGCTGCACCGTATAGTTGGGCACGCCCTGCCGATCGAGCGTCACCACCACGCGGTTGGCGCCGTCCGGGGAGACCAGTTCCAGCGTCTGCCCGGCGGCCGGAGCCGCGACCAGCAGCGCCGCCGTGCCGAGCAGTCGCTTCACGCGCGGCGGGCTTTCAGGATCGGCTCGATCACCGTCGCCATCGCGTCATAGCCCGCTTCGGTGGGATGGACGCCGTCATAGGCGAGGCCCGGCTTCATCGCGCCCTTCGCGTCGCCGAGCACCGGGGTATAGTCCACCCAGGTCAGCCGCTCGGCCTCGGCATAGTCCTGCAGCCAGGCGTTGATCTCGCGGATCGGGCCGACCACGTCGAGCCCCTCGCGCCAGGGGAAATGATCGGCGGGCGGCACCGAGGCGAGGATCACGCCGATGCCGTTCGCCTTGGCGATCTGGGTCATCATGCGGAAATTGTCATAGCTCTGCGCGCGGGTCATCGGGCCGGTATTGCCGGCGATGTCGTTGGTGCCGGCCATGATGTGGACGAAGCGCGGCTTGAGGTGGACCACGTCGGCCATCATCCGCAGCACCATCTGCGGCGTGGTCTGGCCGCTGATGCCGCGCCCGACCCGGCCCGGGGTGAAGAAGCCCGGCCGCTTGCTCTTCCAGCCCTCGGTGATCGAATCGCCCAGAAAGACGATGTTCACCTTCTCGCCTGCCGCCAGGATGCGGGCATTGTCGGCGGCATAGCGGCTGAGTTCGGGGAAATCCTCGTGCAACAGGCGTTCCTTGCGCTGCTGATAGGTTTCCTGCGTCTGCGCGCGGGCGACGAGGGGCAGCGCAAGCGCGCCGGCGAGCAGCGAACGGCGGCGGAGGGACATCCCGATTCTCCTGGAGAAGACGTTGGTCGTTAGGGCCGAGCGTGGCGCAACGCTTCGGAAGCGTCAAACCCTCGCCCGGCCCCTGCCAATCAATGCAGCGAGGCACCGCCGCCGGCGCGCACCGGCTTGGCGCGGCCCGCGGCGATCGCGAAGCCGCACAGCACCACGTAGCAGAGCGCGGGCACGATCAGCGCGAACGCATAGCCGTGCAGATCCGCCACCTTGCCGACCAGCAGCGGCAGCAGCGCGCCGCCGACGATCGCGGTGCAGAGCAGGCCCGAGGTCGCCTCCTCGCTGGCGCCCGAACGCTCGAGCGTGAGCGTGAAGATCACGGGGAACATGATCGAGTTGAACAGGCCGATCGACAGCGCGACGAAGCCTGCGGTGACGCCGCCGACCGCGACGACATAGAGGCACATCGCCGCCGCGATCACGGTGAACAGCGCGAGCAGCTTGTCCGCGCGGACGCGGGTGAGCAGCAGCGAACCGAGCGCGCGGCCGACCATCGCCCCGCCCCAATAGAAGGCGACGGCCTTGCCGGCCTCCTGGAGCGACACGCCGTGCACGCCGTCGCTGCCCATCAGCGTACCGAGGATCGGCACCCCGAAGGCTGCGTCGGACTGGCCCCAGATGCTGTTGTCGTTGAGGAACAGCGCCATCTGGGTGCCGATCGACACTTCGGCGCCGACATAGAGGAAGATGCCGAGCGCGCCGAACATTGCCCAGCGCGAGGAGAAGGCATCGAGCAGACCCGATGTGGTAGCCGGCTTGGGCGCGGCATCGCCGACGACGCGGCGGCTGAGAAAGAAGAACAGCGCGAGCGCGAGGATCAGCCCGCAGATCCACAGATAGGCGGTGTCGATGCCGGCCAGCGCCTCGGCGCGGACCGCCGGATCGACCACCGCGCCCGACTTCACCTCGACGCCCTTGAGGAACAGATGCGCGCCGAGCAGCGGGGCGAGGAAGGTGCCGAAGGAATTGAAGGTCTGGCTCAGCACCAGCCGGAAATGGCTGCCCTTCGGGTCACCCAGCGCCGCCGCGAGCGGGTTGGCGGCGACCTGCAGCACGGTGATGCCGCTCGCCAGCACGAACAGGCCGAGCAGCACCAGCCAGTAATTGGCGAGGTTCGCCGCGGTCAGCATGATCAGGCAGGCGACTGCCATGGTGCAGAGTGCCAGCAGGATCGACGGCACCGCCTTGAGGCGCGAGACCAGCGCGGCGGCGGGCAGCGAGACCACGAAATAGGCGAAGAAGAAGGCAAACGCGCTCGCCTGCGCCTGCAGATTGGTGAGCGTGAAGATGCCCTTCACCGCCGCGACGAGCGGGTCCACCAGCGCGGTGATGAACCCCCAGGCGAAGAACAGCGTTGTTACCGCGGCGAATGCCAGCGTGGTGTGCGTCGAACGTGCGGTGGCCAAGCAATCCCTCTCCTGCCCTGGTGGCGTGTGGGCGCGACGCTTCCCGACAACGTTGGCAAAAGTCAAGCTGAGCGGGGGATGGGTTTTCCTTCTCGCATGTTCGTGCGGGCATCGCCTATAGGCCGATGCGTTGATCAACGACGCGGCGAGTGGAGTATTGCGCGTGGACGAAGCGAAGAAGCCGGTGGGAACGAAGTTGGTGCTGACGAAGGGGGTAGCCGTACTGGCGCTGGCAAGCGCGATCGCCTCTCCTGCGATGGCCCAGTTCCGGCTGATTCCGAAGCCCAAGCCGAGCCCGACCCCGATCGCGCAGCCGGTGGCGACGCCCGTGAGCCAGGCCCAGGCGCCAGCGCGCACGCAGGCACCGCGTCCCGCGGCGACGCCCGCGCAGCGGGCACCGCAGGGCCAGACGCCGGCGGTGCAGACGCCCCGCCCGACGCTCGCGCCGCCCCAGGTGCAGCCGACCC
>NZ_QQWY01000033.1:0-56170 GCF_003950455.1 Sphingomonas sp. ABOLE | reverse complement strand
ACGAAAGCTCGCCAAGCTTATCCCGATGCCGGCCATAGCCGGAGCGCAGTAAGCGCCGGGCTTGCTCGTCAGCGGCGCTCAGCCATTATGCCAAACGGCGCTCGAAGCCGCCTTTTTCAACACAATCGGGCGATAGCGGACGAACGGCCTGTCTCTCCCGACGCAGATCGCGATTACACCCGCATGCAAATATCTAAATGCGTTCTACCTTGATAACACACCTCGGTCATCCCACATCCGCCCTCATGCTGAACGCACTTTCGCTGCTGATCGGGCTGGTGGCGCTGCCCTTTGCGCTGGTGGGGATCATCCCGTTCCCCTTCGTGCCGCTGGTCAACTGGATCGCCTTCCCGATCGCGGTTGCCGGCACGGTGGTGGGGATGCTATCGCGCGGGACGGCGGGGCGGAATATCAATCTGCTGATCCTGATCATCAGCGGGGTGCGGCTGATGCTGACCGGCGGGTTCATCTAATCGCTGCCCGCGGCGGGTCGATCTGCTGACCCACACGCCGTCATCCCGGCGGAAGCCGGGATCCATTTGCCTCTATGCACCCGCTCTTGCCGCGACGGCGTGCCAATGGATTCCGGCTTTCGCCGGAATGACGGTTTGATTGGAAGGGCGCGTCCATCCTGACGCGCTTCGATCTTTCTGACGCGCGTCGATCGCGCACAAACAAAAAGGGCCCGGCGAACCGGGCCCCCTTCGTGCAGGCCGTCCGACCTCAGCGGCAGCGGATGTTGCCGCGGTCCACCGAGCGGCCGAGCGCGCCGCCCGCCGCTGCGCCGAGCAGCGTGCCGAGCGTCGCATTGCCGCCCGAGGATAGCGCGTTGCCCAGCAGGCCGCCGGCGATGCCGCCCACGATCAGGCCGGTCGTGCCGTCGTTGCGGCGGCAGTAATAGCGGCCATCGTTGCCGCGGTAGATGCGGTCGTTCCGGGTCAGGCGGCGCTCCTGATAATAGCGGCCGTCGCGATAATAGCGGTCGGCATAATAGCGGCGCTCGCCCGCGGGCAGGCGGTTATAGTCGTAGTTGCGATAGCGGCGCCAATCGCGCTGCCACTGGCGGTTGTCGGCGCGCGAAGCCTGACGGATGTCCTGGCGGCAGTCGCGCAGCTCGCGGCGATATTCGCCGCGGCTATCCGCGTGCCGCAGATCGCGGCGGCAATCCTGGCGTGCATCGCGCTCGCGGGGGCCCTGCGCCATGGCGGGCACCGCGGTTACCGTCAGCGCCGCCGCAGCGGCAACGAACAACATGCGCATCGTGACATTTCCTTGTCGTTATCGATGCGTGCCGAACGTGCCGGCGCGACGGCAGGTTGCGTGAATATGAAACTACGTTCGGTTCATTCGGCGTCCATCGACGGGACACGTGCGTCGCCGGGATAGGCGAACAGCAGGTCGCTGCCCACACCAGCCTCGAGTTCGACATGGCCTTCGAGTGTCAGGCATTCGCCCGCCTTGAAGGCGACGCCGTCGACCACGCCTTCGCCCTTTACCGGGATCAGCCAGCCGGTGATGCCTTCCGGCAGGTCGAAGCGGCGATGCCCGCCTTCCCAGCGCTCGAGCACGAACTTGGGGCCTTCGACCAGGATGGTGCGGTTGGGCGCGACCGCGCCCGGCATCGGGTGCGGGACGAAGGGCACCGGCTCGGACACCGCGATGCCTGCGTCGAGGTGCAGCTCGCGCGGGCGGCCATAATCATAGAGGCGATAGGTGGTCTCGCTGTTCTGCTGGACCTCGATCAGGGTGATTCCCGCGCCGATCGCGTGCACCGTGCCCGAGGCCGAGTAGAAAAAGTCGCCGGCCTTGACTGGCTTCCAGTCGAGCATGTGCTCGATCGAGCCGTCGAGCGCCCCGGCGCGCAGTTCCTCGCGGGTATAGGGCTGCTTGGTGCCCAGCGCGATCGTCGAATCGGGCTGTGCGTCGAGGATCACCCAGCATTCGTCCTTGCCGCGCGGCAGCCCGGCGGCGTGCGCCTGCTCGTCGTTCGGGTGGACCTGCACCGACAATTTCTCGCTGGTGAACAGATACTTGATCAGCAGGTCCGGGGTGCTGTCGCCCGGCGTCTGGAACCAGACCTCGCCGACCGGATCGCCGTCCTTGGCGGGATCGGCAAAGCCCGGATACAGCGTGTGGCGGCCCCAGGGTTTTTCGACGCGGTGGGTGGCGAGAAGCGTGGCGGGCACGGAAGATCCCCTTCGATGACGGTACGGAAATGCCAGCGCATGTGGCCCGAAGCAGGTTCCGCCGCAATCCCGCCCCGAAAAGGATTGTTTGCAGCCACGGCCCCGGTCTAAGAACCCCGCCATATGCGTAGTCCTCTGCCTCGCGCGCTTGCGTTCGCGCTCCTTCCGGTGTTCGCCCTTTCCGTCGCCGGCTGCGCCAAGCGCGGCGGGGTGAAGGATCTTCCCTATGTCGCCCGCGACGTCGGCACCCTGTACAGCACGGCCAAGCAGAAGCTGGACCAGCACCAGTACAAGCTTGCCGCCGCGCTGTTCGACGAAGTCGAGCGCCAGCATCCCTATTCGGTGTGGGCGCGGCGTGCGCAGCTGATGGGTGCGTTCAGCTATTATCTGAACCGGGACTATGCGCAGGCGATCTCGTCGGCGCAGCGCTTCCTGGCGGTCCACCCCGGCAACCGCGATGCGCCCTATGCCTATTATCTGGTCGGCATCTCCTATTACGAGCAGATCAGCGACGTCACCCGCGACCAGAAGATCACCCAGCAGGCGCTCGATTCGCTCGGCGAGCTGATTCGCCGCTATCCGAACTCGAAATACGCCGCCGACGCCCGACTGAAGCTCGACCTGGTCCGCGATCACCTCGCCGGCAAGGAAATGGAAATCGGCCGCTTCTACGAGAAGCGCGGCCAGTGGCTGGCGGCGGCGCTGCGTTTCCGCAACGTGGTCGACAATTACCAGATGACCACCCACGTCCCCGAATCGCTGATGCGCCTGACCGAGAGCTATCTGGCGATGGGCGTGCCGGAGGAGGCCAACAAGGCCGCCGCGGTGCTCGGCGCCAATTATCCGGGCACCGACTGGTACAAGCATGCCTACGAGCTGATGCAGGAAAACCAGGACAAGGTGGCGGCTGCCGCCAAGGCTGGCCCGCCGCCCAAGCCCGCGAGCTAAAAGCACTTTCGTTCTTCTCCTGTTCCTGCGATAGGAGGCCCCGATGCTGACCGCGCTATCCATTCGCGACGTGGTGCTGATCGAGGCGCTGGACCTGGAGTTCGGCGAAGGGCTCGGCGTGCTGACCGGCGAGACCGGGGCGGGCAAGTCGATCCTGCTCGATGCGCTGGGGCTGGCGCTGGGCGCGCGCGCCGATAGCGGGCTGGTCCGCAATGGCGCCGCGCAGGCGGTGGTAGTGGCGAGCTTCGTGCCGCCCGCCGTCGATGGCGCGATCGCCAATCTCTTCGCGCAGAACGGCATGGAGCTGGAGCCGGGCGAGCCGCTGCTCGTCCGCCGGCTGGTCAAGGCCGATGGCGGCAGCCGCGCGTTCGTCAACGACCAGCCTGCGTCCGCGGGCTTCCTTCGAGAGCTGGCGCCGCACCTGGTCGAAATTCACGGCCAGCATGACGACCGCGGGTTGCTCAACCCGCGCGGGCACCGGCTGCTGCTCGATTCCTTCGGGCGCTGCGACACAGGCCCGGTGGCGATCGCGCACCGCGCCTGGCGCGCGGCCGAGGATGCGCTGGCGGTGGCGCGGGCCGAGCAAGACAGTGCCGAGCGCGACCGCGAATGGCTGGAGCATGCCGTCACCGAACTCGCCGCGCTCGCGCCCGAGGAAGGCGAGGAGGAGCGGCTCGCCGAGCGCCGTGCGTCGATGCAGCGGGGCGAGAAGATCGCGACGGATCTGCAGGGCATCGCCGATCTGCTCGAAGGCTCCGACGGCGGGCTGGCGCGGCTGCGGCAGGCGGCGCGGATACTGGAGCGTGTGTCCGACGATCACGAAGCGCTGGCGGAGGCGCTGGCGGCGATCGATCGCGCGATCACCGAAGGCAGCGAGGCGCAGGCACAGGTCGATGCCGCGGCCGAGGCGCTGGCCTTCGATCCCGCCGCGCTGGAGGCCGACGAGGCGCGGCTGTTCGAGCTCCGCGCCGTCGCCCGCAAGCATCGCGTACAGCCGGACGACCTTCCCGCGCTGCTCGCCGAGCTGTCCGGCCGGATGGAACGGCTGAGCAGCGGCGGCGCGGGCATCGCCAGGCTGGAGAAGGCGGCGGCGGCGGCCCATGCCAGCTATCGCGAGGCGGCGCAGACGCTCTCCGCGATGCGCACCATGGCGGCGGCGCGGCTCGATGCGGCGGTGGCGGCCGAGCTCAAGCCGCTCAAGCTCGATGCAGCACGCTTCCGCACCATGGTCGAGCCGCTCGACGAGCACCAGTGGAGCGCCGCCGGCATGGACCGGGTGGAGTTCGAGGTCTCGACCAACCCCGGCGCGCCCTTCGCCCCGCTGATGAAGATCGCCAGCGGCGGCGAACTCTCGCGCTTCATCCTCGCGATGAAGGTGGCGCTGGCGGAGGAAGGCGGGGCGCGGACGCTGATCTTCGACGAGATCGATCGCGGCGTTGGCGGCGCGGTCGCCGATGCGATCGGCGAGCGGCTGGCGCGGCTGGCCCAGGGCTCGCAGCTGCTGGTGGTGACGCACAGCCCGCAGGTCGCGGCACGCGGGGCGCGGCATCTGCTGATCGCCAAGCGCCACGACGGCATCGTCACCCGCACCGGCGTCACCCCGCTGAGCCCCGAGCAGCGGCGCGAGGAAATCGCGCGGATGCTCTCGGGCGCCGAGATTACCCCCGAGGCGCGGGCCCAGGCGGAACGGCTGCTCGCCGCCTGAACCTGAACGAAGGTCGCAGGCTTGCGACAATTGGTGACGCAAAACCGCAGGGGGTGGGACAAAATCGCGACATCGGCGTTCCACAACGGCTCTCGACCGCAGGGGCGGTCTCGTCGAAGTGAGGAGTATCCGATGAAGAAGTTCATGCTGCTGATCGCAGGCCTTGGTGTCGCCACCGCTGCCGTTCCTGCATCGGCGCAGCCGGGCTGGCAGGCCATCAACGCCCGTCAGGATCGCATCGAGCAGCGCATCAACCAGGGCATCCGCTCGGGTTCGCTGAGCCGCCGCGAGGCGACGCAGATCCGCAACGAGTATCGCGGCCTGGTGCGCCTCGAGGCCCGCTATCGCGCCTCGCGCCCCGGCCTGACCCTGCAGGAGCGCCGCGATCTCGACCGCCGCTACGACGCGCTGTCGGCCAAGATCCGCTACGAAAAGCACGATCGCAACAACCGCCGCCGCTGATCGCGGCGGCTAACCAGCGAGACGGGCCTCGCCGCATGGCGGGGCCCGTTTTCTATGGGAATTTCGGAAAACCCCTTTCCGTCATTCCGGCGAAAGCCGGAATCCATTCGCCACTCGTTAGTAGCTGGAGCCCACACGGAGACCCCAATGGATCCCGGCTTTCGCCGGGATGACGATGTGGCAAGGCGGCGCGGGTCACCCCCGCAGCGGGGCGATCCGCTGGAGCAGCAGCCGCCACAAGGGAATCGTCGCCAGCGTCATCTGCGAGGCGAAGGGCAGCACCGGCGCCACCCGGAAGAACCATAAGAACGGCACAGTGCGTCTAGCGCTTGGTTGTTCTGCCGTGTCCCGGTGTCCCGGCAATCAGGCGATCAGCTCTCCGTCTTGGGCGGCGTGCGGCGGGTGCGCGGCTTGGTGGTGGTGTCTGCCTTCTTGCGGGTACGCCGCGGCGGCGGTGCCTTGGCGGGCTTGGCGGGCGCCGCCTCGGTGGCGACGGGCGCCGCGGGCGTGGCCGCGGCCTTCTCGACGGCAGCGGGCTTGCGGGGGCGACGTACCGGCGCGGGCTTGCCGGCGGCGGCAGCCTCGGGCGCGGCGGCGGGCTTGCGGATGCGCTTCACGGCCGGCTTGGCGGGGGTTGCCGCCGCTTCGGCCGCAGCCGGTGCGGGCGTGGCGTCTGGGGCGGGCGCCGGTTCGGCTGGGGTCTCGGCCTTGCCGCCGTCGCCCTTGATCCGTTGGGCGAGCGCGACCAGGCCGGAGGCGAGCAGATCGGCGATGACCGGATGCTTGGCGAGGGCGGTGAGCTGGCGGCGGGCATCCTTGGGCAGCTTGATGCCGTCGATCACCTTGGGCAGGAACGACGTCTTCTTGTCGTCCTTCTTCGCCTTCTTCGCCTTCTTCTCTTTCTTGCCGGCCATGCCGCACCTCCCTCTCTGGGTGAAGCGGCCAGCTTCCGCCAAGCGATTCGCGCTGTCAACGTTTGGCGGCGGACGCGCTCAGTGCTGGGTGGGGCCGTCGGCTTCCCATTCGAAGACGATGTCGAAATCGGTCTCGGCCGGCGCGGTGGCGGCGCGACGCAGCCGGCGCGGCGGCTGCGCGGCCGGGGAGGGGCGTCGGCGCGGCGATCGATAGGGCTTGGGCTTCTGCATCACGGGCTCCTTCAGCCCCCCGCAGCTACGAACCCCTGCAGATACGCTCAGGTTCCGCGACGTCGGGCGACGAGCCGTTCGAGGTGCCGGTGCAATCGTTCGCTGTTTGCCTCCCAGGTGAACGGGGCGGCGATACGGCGAACATCCTCGGGGGCAGGGGGGGCGGCGAGCAGCTGGGCAATGCCGGCGGCGAGCGCGGCGGGGGTGCGCGCGACGATGCGCCCAGCACTGGGCGACGTCACCACCTGCCGCGCGCCGCCGACATCGGGGATGACGATCGGCGTCCCGCTTGCCAGCGCCTCGAGCCAGGCATTGGCGAGTCCTTCGGAGGCGGAGGCGAGCGCCATCACATCGGCGGCGGCGAGCAGGTCGGCGATGGAATCGGGGGGAAGCGGGCCGCACAGTCGGATGCGCTCGCCGCAGCCCAGCGCCGCTATGCGGGCGGCGAGGCGATCGGCCTCCGGTCCCTGGCCGGCGATGGCGAGATGGACGCCGGGCAGGCCGGCGACTGCGTCGATCAGCAGGTCGTGCCCCTTGAGCGGGATCAGCGCGCCGACCGAGGCGACCAGTGGTCCCGCGATCCCCAGCGCGCGCTTGGCGGCGGCGCGGTCGCGCGGGGCGAAGCGGGCGAGGTCGACGCCGGTGACGATGCAGTCGGTCCGCTCGGCCGGCATGCCAAGCGCGAGCATGTCGTCGCGCAGTGCCAGTGATACCGAGAGCAGCCCGTCGGCTGCCTGTCCCGCCCGCACGATCTGGCGGGCGATGGCGGGGCGCCGGGTCCATTGGTGGATGTCGGAGCCCCGGGCCTTGATCGACACCGGCACGCCGAACGCCTTGCCCAGCGCGATCGCGGCTGGGCCATCCGGAAAGAAGAACTCGCCGTTGATCACGTCGAAGCGGAAGGCGCGGCGCAGGTCGGTGAGCGCCGGGCGGAGCGCGCGGGCGAGCATCGCGGCATGGAAGCGGCCGCCGGTGCCGGGCAGATTGAGGAAGCGCGGGCGGTGGACGGCGAGGCCGTTCCAATCCTCGCGCGCTGGCTGATCGGCGAGCGCGGCATAGCGCGGGTGACGATCGAGCGGGAAAGGCGGCAACCCGCGGGGAGCGACCACCCGAACCTCCACCCCGTCCCGCGCCGCGAGCGCCCGGGTCTGGCGCTCGACGAAGATGCCGAAATTCGGGCGCGCGGCATCCGGGAACAGGGTGGAGAGGATCAGGACACGAAGCATGCCCCGGGGTGTCTAGCACCCCGGGGTTAATGCTTCAGCGCATCAGCGGCAGTTGCTGCCGCCCTTTTCGATCGCGCGACCGGCCAGCGCGCCGGCGACGCCGCCGAGCAGGGTGCCGGCCATGCGGTCGCCGTCGGTGTCGATGGTGCGGCCGAGCAGCGCGCCGCCGACCGCACCGACCACGGTGCCGGTGGTGCCGTCGGGCTTGCGGCAATAGCGGCGGCCGTCGCGGCCGCGCCACTCGCGATAGGCGTAGCGGCGATTGTCATGGCGATAGCGGCGGTCGTCATGGCCGCGATAATAACGGTCCTGGCCGATCGATGCCTTGGCCTCGGCCTGGGTGGCGGGCAGCACGACCGCCGCGGGAATGGCGAGCGCCGCGGCGCTGAGCGAAAGCAGAAGGGTACGCATGGGATACTCCCCGAGTTGTTGTTGATGAAACGAACGTGTCGGGTTTAATCCCGGTTGCATGAACCCAATACTACGTCGCGTTCAGGCAGGAGGCAGGCAGTTGAACGAGGCGCGGGCAATCATCGAGAAACTGGGGCTGGCGGCGCATCCCGAGGGCGGCTGGTACCGCGAGACGTGGCGGGCGTCCGCCGAGGGGGAGAGCCGCTCGCCGGGCACGGGGATCCTGTTCCTGCTCGAGGCGGGGAAGCGCTCGCACTGGCACCGAGTGGATGCCGATGAGCTGTGGCTTTGGCACGCCGGATCGCCGCTCGACCTGCTGATCGAGGAGCCGGACCGGGCGATCGAACCGGTCCTGCTCGGCGGCGACGTGCTGGCGGGGCAGGTGCCGCAGGCGCGCGTGCCCGCCGGCCGCTGGCAAGCGACCGAGGCGTCGCGCGGCTGGGGGCTGGTTAGCTGCGTGGTGGTGCCGGGCTTCGACTTTGCCGGGTTCGAGCTCGCTGCGCCGGGCTGGGCGCCGCCGAGGGTCTGAGCGCGGGTTATCCCCGTTATCCACAGTATCAACAGGCGATGCTGCTTGGTGCGACTCGCCGCGAGTGAGACCCTCAGACCTGTAAGAAGGCTGGCGGCGCGGAGGCAAACCGAAGCAAGGTCAGCAGCTTGCAAGCTGGTGTCGGCGCTGGTCCCTTAGGGAAACCGCGCGACCCGGCAGGTGCGCGACGATCGCCCCTCCCGGTGGCGGTTCGCGTGCCGATCCGGCGAGCGTCCCCCTGCCGGGGCGCTTGCCGCAGGCCGCCGACGGGCCAGGCGATGCGCTTCGGCGCACCACCCGACCGGCCGGCGACATGGGGGGCTGGCGGCAACGCCGGCCCCCCTTTAGCGCCCTCACACCCCGGTAGAGCCCCGATTGGCAAGCGCCCGGCGCGCGCGCATAGCGGCGCAGCCAAGGATCGGGAGCATCGGCTTGGGACGGATTTTCGAACGGTTCGCACAAAGCGTCGCGGCATGGGCGGGGCGTCCGCCGGCCTTCGTCCTCGCCTTCCTGGTCATCATCGTCTGGGGGGTGAGCGGACCGGTGTTCCACTGGTCGGACACCTGGCAGCTGGTGATCAACACCGGCACCACCATCGTCACCTTCCTGATGGTGTTCCTGATCCAGAATGCGCAGAACCGCGACGCCGCCGCGCTGCAGGCCAAGCTGGACGAAGTGATCCGCGCGATCGCCGAGGCGCGCAACGAGTTCATCGGCATCGAGCATCTCAGCGAAAAGCAGCTGCTCGACATCCGCGACCGGCTGGAGCGCGAGTTCGGCGCGGCCGATCCGGCGCGGCACGAGTCGATCGAGAAGGTGCTTTCGCGCCGCTGAGGCGGCTTAGCGCACTTGCCGGCGGATCTCGGCGAGGCGGGCGAGCGCGGCGGGGATCACCGGGCCGCCGCAATTGACCAGCTGGCGCGCGAACTGCGCCTGGGTGACCTTGAGGCCGGTCTCGGCGATGGCGCGCTTGCGCAGGATCGCGGCGCGCGAATCGCTGTCGTGCCCGGCGCCTTCGGGAGCGAGCATCACGCGGGGCGGGTCAGCGATCACCCGCTCCATCGGCAGATGGCCGGTATGGGTGAGGCCATAATGCGCCGCCTGGTTGGAGAAGCCGGTAGTGGTCATCAGGTCGTCGAGCAGCGTCTGGCCGCCGGTGACGAGGTTGCCGCCGATCCACAGCAGGGCGGGGGCTTTGGGACCGGTCCAGCGGGCGGCGGCCATCGCAGCGTCGATGCGGGCGTTGAGCGCGGCGCCCTTGGCGGGGACACCCACGGCGTCGGCGAGGTCGGTAACCTGCGCCTTGCTGTCGGCGATCGAGGGCGGGATGCCGAGGTAGAGCACCTTCAGGCCAGCCCGTGCAAACGCCTCGCGGGTCGAGGGCGCGGTGAAGCTGCTGGCGATCACCAGATCGGGCTTGAGGCCGATCACTTCCTCGGCGGTGCCGTTGTTGCCGCGGAAGCGGCGGGCGACGTCGAGCGGGATCGAGGTGGAGTCGGGCGCTTGCGAATAATGGCTGATCGCGGCGATCCGCGACGGCGGGACCAGTTCCAGCAGCGTCGCGTCGGCGCAGGGATTCATTGAGACGATGCCCCCGCCGCCTTGGGACGGCGGCGCCGCGCAGCCCGCGAGCCCCAGGCAGGCAAGCAGCGCGGCGCCGAACCTCACTGGAAGCGCACCCGCACGCCGCCAAAGGCAGCGCGGCCATAGGTGCCGTAGCCGGTGATCTGCTGGTAGCGCACGTCGCCGATATTATCGACGCGGCCATAGACCGAAAGCAGCTTCGTCACCGGCATCTCCGCCCGCACGCCGGCCAGCGCATAGCCGTCGATCGGGGTCAGGTTGCCGACATCGTTGAAGCTGTCGCCCACCATCGTCACCGTGCCGCCGATCGCCAGCCCGAAGGGGAAGCGATAGTCGGCCGAGACATTGGCGGTATCGCGCGGGCGGCGCGGCAGGTCGTTGCTGCGATAGTCGGCGCTGCGATTCTCCGAGAAGACGTGCGTCACGTTCGCCCGCACCGTCAGCGCCTGCACCGGCTGGAGCAGCGCTTCGAGCTCCACGCCCTGGGCGCGGGTCTTGTTGAGGTTGT
The DNA here is from genome assembly GCF_003950455.1 of Sphingomonas sp. ABOLE. NCBI lineage: Bacteria > Pseudomonadati > Pseudomonadota > Alphaproteobacteria > Sphingomonadales > Sphingomonadaceae > Sphingomonas > Sphingomonas sp. ABOLE. Next base: position 45,466 of record NZ_QQWY01000033.1, on the reverse strand, counting down.
AATAGGTCGAGGTGTCGAAGTTGTAATCGATCTGCTTGTCCGAATCGCGGTGGAACCAGGTTGCGCCCAGCGCGACTTTGCCGCCGGCCAGCGTCTGGCGCACGCCGGCTTCGTAGCTCCTGGTGGTCTCGGGGCGGAGGGCGCGATCGCCATAGGCGCTGTAGAGCTGGTAGAGCGTCGGCGCCTTGAAGCCTTCGCCGAAGCTCGCGTGCAGCACGGTGCCGGCGGTGGCGCGCACGGCGAGATCGGCGTTCCAGGTCCAGTGGCCGCCGAAGGTATCGTGGTCGTCGTGGCGGACGCCGCCGGTCAGCGTCACGGGTGCTACCGGCGTGACGATCGCCTGGCCGTAGACGCTGGTGATGCCCACCGAGTAGCGCCCCCCGCTGCCGAAGCCCTCGTCATAGCGGATGCGGCTCTGCTCATGCTCGGCGCCGAACACCAGGCGGAGCTGCTCGGCCAGCGTCGCGTCGCCCTGATAGGTGTAGCGCTCGGCGCGGCCGCGATACCGGTACGCGATCGACGAATCTTCATTGTAGCCGTCGCGGTGGATGTCGGAGAGGGTGAAGCCCAGCCGGTTGTGCAGCCTGCCGCCGAACGCCTCATTCTTAAGCCCGGCATAGCCGTAGAGCTCCTGGGTCTTGGCATATTCGCCCGTGTCGCCAAAGGCGTAGGTTGGCGGGGCATAGCCGTCGAGATCGACCTTGCTGTCGGCATAATAGCCGCGCAGGTCGAGCGCGAGGCCGGGGGCCAGCTGCACCTCGACATTGCCGGTCGCGCCGACCTGGCGATAGCCGTCCGCCTCCTTGCCGTTCGCGGCCGCCGAAATGCCGTCGGTGGTGAGATAGCCCGCGGTCAGCCCGGCGGTGATGCGGTCGTTGCCGCCGGCGATCGCCGCGTTGCCGTTGAACGTGCCGAACGACCCGCCCTCGGCATTGCCGCGCACGTGCAGCCCCTGCGCGCCCTGCAGCGTGGTGACGTTGACCACGCCGCCGATCGCCTGGCTGCCCCAGATCACCGAATTGGGCCCGCGCAGCACCTCGACGCGCTCGACCGATCCGGCGAGCAGGCTGGCGAAGTTGTACGCCCCGCCGGTGGCGGAGGGGTCGGCCACGCGAATGCCGTCGATCAGCACCAGCGTCTGGTCGCTCTGCGCGCCGCGGATGCTGAGCGCGGTCGCGGTGCCGAGTCCGCCGTTGCGCACGGCGGTGACGCCCGGGGTTGTGGCGAGCAGGTCCGAGAGCGCGACGGTCTGGCGCTGCTCGATCTCGTCGCGGTCGATGGTGGTGATCGACCGCCCGACGGTGTCGGCGCGCTGGGCGACGCCGCTGGCGACGACGACGATGCGGTCGTCGTCGGGATCGGCATGGGCGACGAGCGGCGCGAGCGCGGCGGTGGCGAACAGGGAAAGCTTGCAGAAGTTCATTTCAGACACCCGAGATGGGGGAGCGCGATGCTCCCGCATGGTTTGGTGTCGCTCACACGGGGATTTCAGCCCCGATCACCCGGTGCACCCCGCCCGCGTGAAGGAATCGACCGTAGCGGGCAGGTCTCCTGGCTCCCGGGTCGTCGCAGGCACGCCGCCTTCCCGGAAGCATGCGGCTCCAGTGGCAGATTGGCGCGCCGGCTCACCGGCTACAGTTGCGGGGGCAGCGCCGGACTCTGGACCGGCTTCCCTTTTCACCCTCCCGTCGGGGGAAGGCACCCGTTACCCGGCGGCCTTTAGCGGCAAGCAGGGCAGGGCGGCAAGCCGCTGCGACATCACCACAGCACGCCGGCCTTGTCGGGTGTTGCCGGTTCGGGGGCGGGGTCGCCGATCGATTGCAGCAGGTCGATCTCGATCGTGCGGCACATCGCATTGAGCGGCAGGTCGTGCACCGTGTTGGCGAACGGGTCGACCAGGTCGTCGCCGATCGCGAGCACCGCCAGGAACATCAGTCCGGCGATGGTCGAGCCCAGTGGCGTGGCGACGCCCAGCGTCTCGACCAGCCCGATCGGCAGCAGCACGCAGAAGATATGGGTGAAGGCAGTCGGCACGAAGCGGAATTGCATCGGCAGCGGCGTGTTCTTCAGCCGCTCCATGCCGCCCTGGGCATTGGCGATGTCGATCAGCACGCTTTCCATCGAATGCTGCTGCATCGGATTGATCCAGCCCTTCGACCGCGCGATCTCGATCCGCCGGCCGGTGCCGTCGACGATGCCGTTGGCGATGTTGGTGCGGGCCAGCGCATAGTCCGCCTCGCCCCGCGAGAGGAAGCGCAGCACTTCCTGGTCCGCCGGCTGGCGGCGCAGCTGGCAGCGCAGCGCATTCACATAGGCGACCTGGCGCAGCACGATGGTGCGCTTGAGATCCACCGCCTCGCCGTCGGGCAGGTAGTTGCGCGCCATCCGCGCCAGGTTGCGGCTGGCGTTGATCATCAGCCCCCACAGTCCGCGGCCTTCCCACCAGCGCTGATAGGCGGAGTTGGAGCGGAAGCCGAGGAACAGCGCCAGCACCGATCCGAACAGCGTCAGCGGCAACGACGGCGCGCGGAACGGCAGCACGAAATAGACGATGGTGACGATGACGTCCCAGAGGAACAGCAGCGCCAGCGGCATCCAGATTTCGCGGAGGACCTGTTTGGCGCGGGGGGCGGTGGTGACGATCATGGGCGGACTATACGCGCGAGAAGGTTTGTAGGTCCGCTCAGCCGTCGTTCCGGTCGGGCGCGGGGCTCGCCGCGTGCGACATCGCCGCGGCGGTGCCGCTCGCGGGGCGCAGGTGGAACCATTCGGGGCGATCGATCGCGATCAGGAAAGCGAGCGTGCACAGCCCGAACAGCAGCAGCGCGATCGAGCTTCGCAGGCGTTCCATGCGGCGGGTTCGTTCATCCTGGTGCATTGTGGGCGTCCTTTTGCAGGTGAGGCGCCACAGCTAAGGATCGATTTTAACCGATAAATGGATGCAAAGTAACGTAAGTTTGCGCGCTGCATCAATCGCGCTGCGCTGCACCAATTTGTCGATGAATCGTGCGGCGCCGGCGCCAACAATTCGACGAATTTCATAACTTATGATGTTAACTCAAGCAGATAAGATGTTTGCTTCGGAACGCGGCCGGGGGCGGGGCGTTCGGTCCCGGAAACCCTGGAGGCCTGTATGATGAAGAAGCACCTGTTGATCCTGAGCGCCGCCCCGATCTTCGCGCTCGCCGCCTGCGGCGGCAACAGCAACGGCGGCACCGATGCCATGAACAGCGGCGACACCGTTACCAACGTTCCCGCCGGCGAGACCTCCATGGGCGACAATATGGGCGGCATGAACGGCATGGACGGCAACGCCATGGCCGCCACGCCGATGACCGGCCAGGACTTCGCCAACACGGTGGCGGCGAGCGACGCCTATGAGATCGCCGCCGGCAAGCTCGCCCAGCAAAAGGCGACGGCGAGCGACCTGAAGGATTTCGGCAAGCAGATGGTGGAGGACCACACCAAGTCCACCGCGATGCTGAAGACCGCAGGCAGCAAGGCCAGCCCGGCGATCACCCCGGCGCCGGCGATGACCGACGAGCAGCAGGCGAACCTGCAGACGCTGCAGTCGGCGACCGGCACCGCGTTCGATACGGCGTACAAGAGCCAGCAGGTCGTCGCGCACCAGAAGGCGCTCGCGGCGGTGCAGGCCTATGCGGGTGGCGGGGACGTGGCGCAGCTGCGCGACTTCGCGAAGGATGCGGAGCCCGTGATCTCCAAGCACTACGACATGATCAAGGGCATGTAAGAGCCGGGGGAAGCGGCCTCAGGCCGCTTCCTCGCTCGCCTTGATCAGCACCGGCGGCGCGACCGTGGCGGTCGCGCCGCCGATATGCTTGAGCCGGCCGTCGATATGGCCGCCCTGTTCGACCATGATCGTCTCATACTCGACGTCGCCGGTGATCCGTGCGGTGCGCTCGATCGTGAGCTGGCGGGCGCGCACCGATCCCTCGACGGCCCCGGCGAGCCGGGCGTCCTCGGCCTCGACTCGGCCGAAGATCTGGCTCTCGGCGCCCTGGACCAGGCTGCCGCAGCGGACGTCGCCCTCGATCCGCCCGTCGATATGCAGGTCCGAGGTGGCGACAAGGTTGCCGGTGATGACGATGTCGGCGCCGAGCACCGAGAACTGCCCGCGCCGGGCATTGCCCTGCGCCGCGCTTGCCGAGGCGCTGTTGCGATCCTCCCGATTGCGATTACCGTTGAACATGCGCGACACCCCCATGCGGAACCCATTCGGCACGCGGGCTAGCACAGCTGCCGCCGGGGATCAGCCCCTGGAAAGGGTTAACGCCGGCGCTGCGTCGGCTTGGGGGCGGCGCTGTTGACCGGATCGCCGCGCATCGGTATAGGCCGCCCGGTTCCGGGTAGGGCGATTCCTGCCTTGGGTACAAAGAGCTGAACGTTGCTGGAGACGCAATCGCCCGGGGGGCTGAGGCCTTCGGGGCTTTTTCGTATTCTGTCCAACAGGGCTCCAGCAAAGTAACCATCTGAAAGGTGAAGGGCTTCATGCCGACGATTAACCAGCTGGTCCGCAAGGGCCGCGAACCGCAGAAGGCCAAGTCCAAGGTCCCTGCGATGGAACAGAACCCGCAGAAGCGCGGTGTCTGCACCCGCGTGTACACGACGACCCCGAAGAAGCCGAACTCGGCGCTTCGCAAGGTGGCCAAGGTCCGTCTGACCAACAGCCGCGAAGTCATCAGCTACATCCCGGGCGAAGGCCACAACCTGCAGGAGCACTCGGTGGTGCTCATCCGCGGTGGCCGTGTGCGCGACCTTCCCGGCGTCCGCTACCATGTCCTTCGCGGCGTGCTCGATACGCAGGGCGTCAAGGATCGCAAGCAGAGCCGTTCGAAGTACGGCGCGAAGCGTCCGAAGTAATCAGGCCATAGTAAGCCCCGGACATGTTCCGGATCGGCTGAAGATCAGAAGGAATTAGTTGAGATGGCACGTCGTCGTCGTCCCGAAAAGCGGGAAATCCTGCCCGATCCCGTCTATGGGGATCAGGTCCTGTCGAAGTTCATGAATTCGGTCATGCTGGATGGCAAGAAGGCAGTCGCGGAAGCGATCGTCTATGGCGCCCTCCAGACCGTCGAGCAGCGCGCCAAGCGCGAGCCGATCGGCGTCTTCCATGACGCGCTGAACAACGTGAAGCCCGGCATCGAAGTCCGCAGCCGCCGCGTCGGCGGTGCGACCTACCAGGTTCCGGTCGAAGTCCGTCCGGAGCGTGCGCAGGCGCTCGCGATCCGCTGGCTGATCGCCTCGGCCCGCAACCGCAGCGAGCACACCATGGCCGCCCGTCTTTCGGGTGAGCTGATGGATGCGGCGAACAACCGCGGCAACGCGGTGAAGAAGCGCGAAGACACGCACCGCATGGCGGAAGCGAACCGCGCCTTCAGCCACTACCGCTGGTAACTTTCGACCCTACATATTGGGGAGCCGGACGGTCCGGCTCCCCAAATTTTCAAGGAAACCACGATCATGGCCCGCAGCCATCCGCTCGAGCGTTACCGCAACATCGGCATCATGGCCCATATCGACGCCGGTAAGACGACCACGACCGAGCGTATCCTTTATTACACCGGCAAGTCCTACAAGATCGGCGAAGTGCACGAAGGCACCGCGACGATGGACTGGATGGAGCAGGAGCAGGAGCGCGGGATCACGATCACGTCCGCTGCTACCACCTGCTTCTGGCGCGCCCAGGACGGCAAGGGCGAAGAGCACCGGATCAACATCATCGACACCCCCGGCCACGTCGACTTCACCATCGAAGTCGAGCGTTCGCTGCGTGTGCTCGACGGTGCGGTCGCGTGCTTCGACGGCGTTGCCGGCGTTGAGCCGCAGTCCGAAACCGTGTGGCGCCAGGCCGACAAGTACGGCGTGCCGCGCATGTGCTTCGTCAACAAGCTCGACCGCACCGGCGCCGACTTCTATTTCTGCGTGAACTCGATCATCGACCGCCTCGGCGCGCGTCCGGCGGTGCTGTATCTCCCGATCGGCATCGAGGGCGGCTTCAAGGGTCTCGTCGACCTGGTCGAGAACCGCGCGATCATCTGGCTCGAGGAGAGCCTGGGCGCGAAGTTCGAATATCAGGAGATTCCGGCGGATCTCGCCGAGAAGGCCGCGAAGTATCGCAGCGACCTGATCGAGATGGCCGTCGAGCTCGACGACGCGCTTATGGAAGCCTATCTCGAGGGCAACGAGCCGAGCGTCGCCGACCTCAAGCGTCTGATCCGCAAGGGCACGCTCGAGATGGCGTTCGTGCCGGTGATCTGCGGCTCGGCGTTCAAGAACAAGGGCGTGCAGCCCCTGCTCGACGCCGTGATCGACTATCTGCCGAGCCCGCTCGACGTTCCGGCGATCAAGGGCGTCAAGCTCGACGGCGAGACGCCGGACGAGCGTCCGTCCTCGGACACCGAGCCGTTCGCGGCGCTGGCGTTCAAGATCATGAACGACCCGTTCGTCGGCACCCTGACCTTCGCGCGCATCTATTCGGGCAAGCTCGAAGCGGCCACCACCGTGATGAACTCGGTGAAGGACAAGAAGGAAAAGGTCGGCCGCATGCTGCTGATGCATGCGAACAGCCGTGAGGACATCCAGGAAGCCTATGCGGGCGACATCGTCGCTCTCGCCGGCCTCAAGGATACCACGACCGGTGACACGCTCTGCGCGCAGAACGCCCCGATCATCCTCGAGCGGATGGAATTCCCCGAGCCCGTGATCGAGCTGTCGGTGGAGCCGAAGACCAAGGCGGACCAGGAAAAGATGGGCGTCGCGCTCAATCGCCTTGCCCGCGAGGACCCATCGTTCCGCGTCTCGTCCGACTCGGAGAGCGGCCAGACCATCATCAAGGGCATGGGCGAGCTCCATCTCGAGATCCTGGTCGACCGCATGAAGCGCGAGTTCAAGGTCGAGGCCAATGTCGGCGCGCCGCAGGTGGCGTATCGCGAATATCTCGCGAAGCCGGTCGACATCGACTACACGCACAAGAAGCAGTCGGGCGGCACCGGCCAGTTCGGTCGCGTCAAGGTCAAGCTGACGCCGGGCGAGCGTGGTTCGGGCATCGTCTTCAAGGACGAGATCAAGGGCGGTAACATTCCGAAGGAATATATCCCCGCGATCGAAAAGGGCTTCCGCGAGACGGCGGCTACGGGCTCGCTGGTCGGCTTCCCGATCATCGACTTCGAAGTGCTGCTGTATGACGGTGCGTACCACGACGTCGACTCGTCGGCGCTTGCGTTCGAAATCACCGCCCGTGCAGCGATGCGCGAAGCGGCGCAGAAGGCCGGCATCAAGCTGCTCGAGCCGATCATGAAGGTCGAAGTCGTCACCCCGGAAGACTATCTGGGCGACGTCATCGGCGACATGAACAGCCGTCGTGGCCAGATCCAGGGCACGGACACCCGCGGTAACGCGCAGGCCGTCACTGCCATGGTGCCGCTGGCGAACATGTTCGGCTATGTGAACGCGCTTCGCTCGTTCACCCAGGGCCGTGCGCAGTACACGATGCAGTTCTCGCACTATGACGAGGTGCCCGCCAACGTCGCCGACGAAGTGAAGGCAAAGCTGGCGTAATCGGAAAACAGCCGCTATGGGGCCGCGTTCTCGCGAGTCCCCATGGCGGCACGGGAAATTGAATCAGAAGGTAGGAAGACAATGGCGAAGGCAAAGTTCGATCGGAGCAAACCGCACCTCAACATCGGCACCATCGGTCACGTCGACCATGGCAAGACGTCGCTGACGGCTGCGATCACGAAGATCCTGGCGGAGAACGTTGCGGGCAACGCAGCGGTCGATTTCGCGAACATCGACAAGGCTCCGGAAGAGCGCGAGCGCGGCATCACCATCTCGACCGCGCACGTCGAGTATGAGACGAACAGCCGTCACTATGCGCACGTCGACTGCCCGGGTCACGCCGACTACGTGAAGAACATGATCACCGGCGCAGCGCAGATGGACGGCGCGATCCTGGTGGTGGCAGCGACCGACGGTCCGATGCCGCAGACCAAGGAGCACATCCTGCTCGCCCGTCAGGTCGGCGTGCCGACCATGGTCGTGTTCCTCAACAAGTGCGACCTGGTCGACGACGAGGAAATCCTCGAGCTGGTCGAAATGGAAATCCGCGAAGAGCTCTCCAAGCGTGAGTTCGACGGCGACAACATTCCGATCATCCGTGGTTCGGCGACCGCTGCTCTGAACGGCACCGACGACAAGCTGGGCAAGGACGCCATTCTGGCGCTCATGGCCGCTGTCGACGAGTCGATCCCGGAGCCGGAGCGTCCGCTCGACAAGCCGTTCATGATGCCGATCGAAGACGTGTTCTCGATCTCGGGTCGCGGCACCGTGGTGACCGGCCGTGTCGAAACCGGCATCATCAAGGTTGGTGAAGAAGTCGAGATCGTCGGCATCCACGACACCCGCAAGACCACCGTCACGGGCGTCGAAATGTTCCGCAAGCTGCTCGACCAGGGCCAGGCCGGCGACAACGTCGGTGCGCTGCTGCGCGGCGTCGCTCGCGACGAGGTGGAGCGTGGTCAGGTTCTGGCGAAGCCGGGCTCGATCAAGCCGCACACCGAGTTCAAGTCGGAAGTGTACGTCCTGTCGAAGGACGAGGGTGGCCGTCACACGCCGTTCTTCGCGAACTATCGTCCGCAGTTCTACTTCCGTACCACGGACGTGACCGGCACCGTCGAGCTGCCCGAGGGCACCGAGATGGTGATGCCGGGCGACAACATCGCCCTCGGCGTCAAGCTGATCGCGCCGATCGCCATGGACGTCGGCCAGCGCTTCACCATCCGTGAAGGCGGTCGTACCGTCGGCGCGGGCGTGGTTGCCTCGATCGACAAGTAAGCACCCCGCCGGCGTCCGCCGGCAGGTTGTAAGTACCTTGCGGGCCTCGGCCCGCCGGTGACTGCAAAAAGGTTCCGCCCGGCACTCAGAAAATGAGTGTCGGGCGGTTGCCTTTTTATAGAAGGCCCGTTAAAGGCGCGCCCTTCGAGTTTTGAGTTCAACAGCAAGAGGCGGCCATCCAGCCGCCGTTCCGGTTCAACCGGCGCCGCCCGAATCGCTCTAGCAAGCGGATGGGGCAGGGGCCGGGGCTTCGCCGGGATGGCAATTGGGTGCGTTGCCCCGCTCTTTCGCATCGGTAGGACCATGGAAACGCAGAATATCCGCATTCGCCTCAAGGCGTTCGATCACCGCGTGCTCGATCAGGCTGCCGGCGACATTGCCGACACCGCCCGCCGTACCGGCGCCCTCATCCGTGGCCCCATCCCGCTCCCGACTCACATCGATAAGTTCACGGTCAACCGTGGCCCGCACATCGATAAGAAGTCGCGCGAGCAGTTCGAGACGCGCACCTACAAGCGCATGCTCGACATCGTTCAGCCGACCCCGCAGACCGTGGACGCGCTCATGAAGCTCGACCTGGCCGCCGGCGTCGACGTCGAGATCAAGCTGGCCTGAGCCGGCTGACGCCCCCGCGCTTCGCGGGGGCTTTTGGCGTTCACCCTTTAATGCGGTGGACATGGAAGCCTAGCTGACGTAAAGGCGCCGCTTCCACGAGATTCGCGGCTCCGCATGCGGAGTCGCCATCCTCCTCGACCGGATCGTTTCCCGATCCAACGCAAGGAGTGGCGGGCCGACCAGGTCCGCAGCGACAAGGGATACCGCCGGCGGCTTTCGAGTGGCCGGGCCTGCGTCCCCCGTCTCTTCCACCGCAAGGTGGAGGTTCAGCCCGGACGGGGGCTTCGCAGTAAAGCATTCAGGGTTGAACACGCACCCGCGGGAATGGTCCCGGGGGTGCCTCTGTAATAGGAGCAACAGGCCGATGCGCACTGGCGTTATCGCGAAGAAGATGGGGATGACCCGCCTGTTCCAGGACGACGGCCGGCACGTGCCGGTGACCGTTCTGGCACTGGAAGGCGTCCAGGTGGTCGCACAGCGCACCACCGAAAAGGATGGCTATGTGGCCGTTCAGGTCGGCGCCGGCACGGCGAAGGCCAAGAACGTCGCCAAGCCGCAGCGCGGCCACTTCGGCAAGGCCGAAGTCGAGCCGAAGGCGATCCTCTGCGAATTCCGCGTCGAGGAAGATGGTCTGCTGGACGTGGGCGCCGAGATCTCGGCCGACCATTTCGTCGCGGGCCAGCTGGTCGACGTGTCGGGCCGTACCCAGGGTAAGGGTTTCGCCGGCGCCATGAAGCGTTGGGGCTTCGGCGGTCTGCGCGCCACCCACGGCGTTTCCGTCTCGCACCGTTCGCACGGTTCGACCGGTAACCGCCAGGATCCGGGTCGCGTCTTCAAGAACAAGAAGATGGCCGGTCACATGGGCGACCGCAATCGCACCCAGCAGAATCTGGAAGTGGTCGGCACCGATGCCGAGCGCGGCCTGATCTTCGTCAAGGGTTCGGTTCCGGGCTCGAAGGGCGGCTGGCTGATCGTGAAGGACGCCGTCAAGGTCGCCCGTCACGCCGAAGCGCCGTACCCCGCCGGTCTGAAGGCCGTCGCGAACAGCAACGAGGCTCCCGCCGAAGCGCCCGCCGTGGCCGCTCCGGAAGCCACCGAAGGCCAGGAGGGCTAAGTGAAGGTCAAGGTTCAAACCCTCGACGCCGCCGAGAAGGGCGATATCGAGCTCAACGACGAGATCTTCGGTCTCGATCCGCGCGCCGACATCCTGCACCGCGTCGTCACCTGGCAGCTCGAGAAGCGTCGCGGCACTGCCCGTGGCACCCGCGAGCGTTCGGACGTTGCGCGTTCGGGCAAGAAGTGGGGCCGCCAGAAGGGCGGTGGTACCGCCCGTCACGGCGATCGCCGCGCGCCGGTGTTCATCGGCGGTGGTAAGGCGCACGGTGCCCGTGTTCGCGACTTCAATCCGTCGCTGAACAAGAAGATCCGCGCGCTGGGCCTGAAGATGGCGCTGTCGAGCCACGCCAAGGCGGGTTCGCTGATCGTCATGGACAGCCTGGTCGTCGAGAACGGCAAGACCAAGGTCCTGGCCGGCAACCTCGAGAAGCTGGGCTTCGGCAAGAAGGCCCTGGTGATCGATGGCGACACCATCGAGAACAGCTTCGCGCTGGCGGCAGGCAACCTGCACCAGGTGGACGTGCTGCCGGCGATCGGCGCCAACGTCTACGACATCCTGAAGAGCGACACGCTGGTCCTGACCCGCGCTGCCGTCGAGAAGCTGGAGGCGCGCTTCAATGGCTAAGCAGTCCAAGCCGGTCGACATCCGTCACTACGACGTGGTGCTCGCCCCGCACATCACCGAAAAGTCGACGCTCGTCTCCGAGGCGAACGCCGTGGTCTTCAAGGTCGCCAACGACGCGACCAAGCCGGAGATCAAGGCTGCCGTCGAGGCGCTGTTCAACGTCAAGGTCACCGGCGTGAACACCCTCGTCCAGAAGGGCAAGACCAAGAAGTGGAAGGGCGCGCCCTACCGCCGTTCGGACTTTAAGAAAGCGGTCGTGACGCTCGCCCAGGGCGAACAGATCGACGTGACCACGGGGATCTGAGACCATGGCGCTCAAGAACTATAATCCGACGTCGCCTGGCGTCCGCGGGCTGATCCTGATCGACCGCTCGCAGCTCTTCAAGGGTCGCCCCGTCAAGGCGCTGACCGAAGGCAAGACGAAGAGCGGCGGCCGTAACAACAAGGGCCATGTCACCTCGCGTGGCATCGGCGGCGGTCACAAGCAGCGCTATCGCATCGTCGATTTCAAGCGCCGCCTGTGGGACGTCGAGGGCACCGTCGAGCGGATCGAGTATGACCCGAACCGCACCGCCTTCATCGCGCTGATCAACTACGGCGCCGACGAAGCCGGCAAGGATCGTCTGGCCTACATCATCGCGCCGCAGCGTCTCGCTGTCGGCGACAAGGTGATCGCGGGCAAGAAGACCGACGTGAAGCCGGGTAACGCCATGGAACTGGGCCAGATGCCGGTCGGCACCATCGTCCACAATGTGGAGATGAAGCCGGGCAAGGGCGGTCAGATCGCCCGCTCTGCCGGTGCGTACGTGCAGGTCGTCGGTCGTGACCGCGGCATGGTGATCGTGCGCCTGGGCTCGGGTGAGCAGCGCTACATCCACGCCGCCTGCATGGCGACGGTGGGTGCGGTGTCGAACCCCGACAACCAGAACCAGAACTTCGGCAAGGCCGGTCGTAGCCGCTGGCAGGGTGCGCGTCCGCTCACCCGCGGTGTTGCGAAGAACCCGGTCGACCACCCGCACGGCGGTGGTGAAGGCCGTACCTCGGGCGGCCGTCACCCGGTTACCCCGTGGGGCAAGCCGACCAAGGGTGCGCGCACCCGCCACAACAAGGCGACGGACAAGATGATCATCCGTTCGCGTCACGCGAAGAAGAAGGGCTGATAGATGGCTCGCTCCGTATGGAAGGGTCCGTTCGTGGACCTGCACCTTCTCAAGAAGGCAGAAGCCGCCCAGGATCAGGGCACGCGCGCTGGTCCGATCAAGACCTGGTCGCGTCGCTCGACGATCCTCCCGCAGTTCGTTGGTCTGACGTTCAACGTCTACAACGGCCGCAAGTTCGTGCCGGTGTCGGTCAACGAGGAAATGGTCGGCATGAAGCTCGGCGAGTTCGCGCCGACCCGCTTCTTCCCCGGCCACGCCGCCGACAAGAAGGGTAAGCGCTAATGAGCAAGCAGGCAGCCCCCCGTAAGGTCGGCGACAAGGAAGCCCTTGCCGTCGCCACCCAGATCCGTGGTTCGGCCCAGAAGCTGAACCTGGTTGCCGGTCTGATCCGTGGCCGCACCGCCGCGGAAGCGATGAACATCCTCGCCTTCTCGAAGAAGGCGATGGCGGTCGACGCCCGCAAGGTGCTGGCTTCGGCCATCGCCAATGCCGAGAACAACCACAACCTCGACGTCGACGCGCTCGTCGTCGCCGAGGCCTCGGTCGGCAAGTCGATCACGATGAAGCGCTTCGCGACGCGCGGCCGTGGCAAGTCCACCCGCATCCTGAAGCCGTTCAGCCGTCTGCGCATCGTCGTGCGCGAGCAGGAAGAAGCATAATGGGTCAGAAGAGCAATCCCATCGGTCTGCGCCTGCAGATCAACCGCACCTGGGACAGCCGCTGGTTCGCGGAAGGTCATGACTATGGCCGTCTGCTGCTGGAGGACCTCAAGATCCGCAAGTTCATCCTCAAGACGCTGCCGCAGGCCGCGATCTCAAAGGTGGTCATCGAGCGCCCGGCCAAGCTGTGCCGCATCTCGATCTTCGCGGCGCGTCCCGGTGTGATCATCGGCAAGAAGGGCGCGGACATCGAGAAGCTGCGCAAGACGCTCGGCGCGATGACCTCGTCCGACGTCTCGCTCAACATCGTCGAGATCCGCAAGCCGGAAGTCGATGCGAAGCTCGTCGCGCAGGGCGTGGCGGACCAGCTGGAGCGCCGTATCGCGTTCCGTCGTGCGATGAAGCGCGCGGTGCAGTCGGCCCTCCGTCTCGGCGCCGAAGGCATTCGTATCACCTGCGCCGGCCGTCTGGGCGGCGCGGAAATCGCCCGCACCGAATGGTACCGTGAAGGCCGCGTTCCGCTGCACACGCTGCGCGCGAACGTCGACTATGCCGAGGCCGAAGCCCACACCGCCTATGGCGTGTGCGGCGTGAAGGTCTGGATCTTCAAGGGCGAAATCCTCGGTCACGATCCGATGGCGCAGGACCGGCTGAACCTCGAGGCACAGACCTCGGGTGTTCGTCCGTCGCGCGACGATCATCGCCGCTAAGGACTAGGACAGAACAATGCTGCAACCGAAGCGCACCAAGTTCCGTAAGGCCTTCAAGGGCCGCATCCATGGCGATGCCAAGGGTGGTACGGCGCTCAACTTCGGCTCCTATGGCCTGAAGGCGATGGAGCCCGAGCGGATCACCGCGCGCCAGATCGAGGCGGCTCGCCGCGCGATCACGCGTCACATCAAGCGTCAGGGTCGTCTCTGGATCCGCATCTTCCCGGACGTTCCCGTTTCGTCGAAGCCGGCCGAAGTCCGCATGGGCTCGGGCAAGGGTTCGCCGGAATTCTGGGTCGCCCGCGTCAAGCCGGGCCGCATCCTGTTCGAGCTGGACGGCGTCCCCGGCCCGCTCGCAGCGGAAGCGTTCGAGCGCGCCGCGATGAAGCTGCCGATCAAGACCAAGGTCGTCGCTCGCCTCGGCGACACGACGCACCTGGAGGGCTGAGAGAAATGACCAAGGCAACCGACTTTCGGGCCAACACCGACGACCAGCTCGCCGAGCAGCTGGGCAACCTGAAGCGCGAGCAGTTCAACCTGCGCTTCCAAGCGGCCACCAGCCAGCTCGAGAAGCCGACCCGCGTGCGGGAAGTGCGTCGCGACATCGCCCGTATCAAGACGCTGCAGAACGAGCGCTCGCGCTCGACTGCCAAGTAAGAGGACCGAGACCATGCCGAAGCGCGTGCTGACCGGAAATGTCGTCTCGGACAAGGGCGACAAGACCGTGGTGGTTCTGGTGGAGCGTAAGGTGAAGCACCCGCTCTACGGGAAGATCATCCGCCGCTCGAAGAAGTACCACGCCCATGACGAGGCGAATGAGTACAAGGCCGGCGAGACCGTGCGCATCGAAGAGACTGCGCCGATCTCCAAGCTGAAGACCTGGAAGGTGATCGGGCGGGTTGATACCCACGCGACGCCGAACACGGTCGACGCATAATCGTCATCTCCGCTCTTGCGGAGAACTCGAGTTGCGGTCATAGGCCGCCGCTTTGGTGCCCCGGCCGTGAGGCCGGGGTGACGCATTAGAAACGGAACCACCGGGCGCGTCCCGGCAGGCCAAACGAGAAGGAACCGGATCGATGATCCAGATGCAGTCCAATCTCGACGTCGCTGACAACAGCGGCGCGAAGCGGGTGCAGTGCATCAAGGTGCTGGGCGGGTCGAAGCGTCGCTTCGCCGGCGTGGGCGACGTCATCGTCGTCAGCATCAAGGAAGCCGCTCCCCGCGGCAAGGTTAAGAAGGGCGACGTCCACCGCGCGGTTATCGTCCGCACGGCGAAGGACATCCGCCGCACCGACGGCTCGGTGATCCGTTTCGACGGTAACGCTGCCGTGCTGGTCAACAAGAACGAGGAGCCGATCGGCACCCGTATCTTTGGCCCGGTGGTCCGCGAGCTCCGCTCGAAGGGCTTCATGAAGATCATTTCGCTCGCCCCCGAGGTGCTGTGATGGCTGCTGCCAAGATCAAGAAGGGCGACAAGGTCGTTGTCCTGTCCGGCAAGGACAAGGGCAAGACCGGTGAGGTCGTCAAGTCGCTGCCGAAGGACGACAAGGTCGTCGTTTCCGGCGTGAACATCGCCGTGCGTCACAAGAAGCCGACCCAGGGCGAGCCCCAGGGTGGCCTGGTGCGCATCGAGGCGCCGCTGCATGTCTCGAAGGTCGCGCACGTGACCGCCGACGGCAAGCCCACGCGCGTCCGCTTCGAAGAACGCGACGGCAAGAAGGTTCGCGTCGCCGTCAAGACCGGGGAGGTCATCAATGGCTGACAAGTACACGCCCCGCCTGCGCAAGCTCTATGACGAGCAGATCGTCAAGGCGATGACCGAGAAGTTCGGCTACAAGAACGTCATGGAAATTCCGCGCATCGAAAAGATCGTGCTGAACATGGGCGTTGGCGAAGCCACCCAGGACAAGAAGAAGGTCGAGCAGGCCGCTTCTGAAATGGAACTGATCGCCGGCCAGAAGCCCGTCGTGACCAAGGCGAAGAAGTCGATCGCGCAGTTCAAGCTGCGTGAGGGCATGCCGATCGGCGCGAAGGTTACCCTTCGTCGTGAGCGCATGTACGAGTTCCTCGATCGTTTCATCACGATCGCGCTCCCGCGCGTCCGCGACTTCCGCGGCCTGAACCCGAAGTCGTTCGACGGTCGTGGCAACTATGCCTGCGGCCTGAAGGAACAGCTCGTGTTCCCCGAAATCAACTATGACCGCATCGACAAGGTGCGCGGCATGGACGTGATCGTTACCACCACTGCCAAGACGGATGACGAGGCTCGCGAGCTTCTCCGTCTCTTCGGTTTCCCGTTCCCGCAGGCGGACGGCGAAACGAAGCAGGCGGCGTAAGGAAGGAAGAACTTAAGTCATGGCGAAACTGAGTTCGATCAACAAGAACGAGCGTCGCAAGCAGCTGGTGAAGAAGTATGCCGGCAAGTATGCGAAGCTCAAGGCGATTGCGAACGACGAAAGCCTGGATGAGACCGAGCGTCTCATCGCACGGCTCAAGATGGCCGAGATTCCCCGCAACGGGAACCCGACCCGCATTCGCAACCGGTGTGAGCTGACGGGTCGTCCCCGCGCTTATTACCGCAAGTTCCGTCTCGCACGTGTCATGCTGCGCGATCTGGCCAACAAGGGCCTGATCCCGGGTGTCACGAAGTCGAGCTGGTAAAGGACACGCAAGATGGCAGTGACCGATCCCCTGGGTGACATGCTCACCCGCATCCGCAACGGTCAGCGCGCGCGCAAGGACTCCGTCCTCACGCCGGCGTCGAAGTTGCGTGTCCGTGTCCTCGACGTGCTTCAGCGCGAGGGCTATATCCGTGGCTACAGCGAAGAGCAGATGGGCCCCGCGGCCGGCATCCGCATCGAGCTGAAGTATTTCGAGGGTCAGCCGGCGATCAAGCACGTCGCGCGCATCTCGAAGCCCGGCCGCCGTGTCTATTCGGGTTCGCAGGAGCTTCCGCGCGTCCGCAACGGCCTCGGCATCACGATCGTCTCGACGCCTCGCGGCGTTCTGTCCGACGCCGAAGCGCGCGAACAGAATGTCGGCGGCGAAGTGCTGGCGGAGGTGTTCTGATGAGCCGCATCGGTAAGAAGCCGGTTCCCGTCCCTGCGGGCGTGACCGCGAACATCGACGGCGGGCAGATCTCGGTGAAGGGTCCCAAGGGCACCCTCACCATGCCGCTCGCGGACGACATCAAGTACGAGCTCACCGACGGCGGCATCTCGGTGCAGCCGGCGAACGAGACCAAGCGCGCGCGTGCCTTCTGGGGCATGCAGCGTACCCTGGTGCAGAACCTCGTCACCGGCGTGACCACCGGCTTCACCAAGAAGCTGCTGATCACCGGCGTGGGCTACCGCGCTGCCTCGCAGGGCAAGGTCCTGAAGCTGCAGCTCGGCTATTCGCACGACGTCAACTTCGACATCCCCGAGGGGATCGAGATCAAGACGCCGGATCAGACCACGGTCGAGATCTCGGGCATCGACAAGCAGAAGGTCGGCCAGGTGGCCGCGGAAATCCGCCGTTGGCGCAAGCCGGAGCCCTATAAGGGCAAGGGCATCAAGTACGATGGCGAATTCATCTTCCGCAAGGAAGGGAAGAAGAAGTGATCAGCACCAAGGGTCTTTCGCTTTTCGAAAAGCGTCGTCGCCGCAACCGTACCGCGCTTCGTGCGCGGGCCGGTGGCCGTCCTCGTCTGTCGATCCATCGCTCGGGCAAGCACATCTATGCCCAGGTGATCGACGACGCCGCAGGTCGCACCGTCGCCTCGGCTTCCACGCTCGAGAAGGACGTGCGTGGCCAAACCGGCGCCACGATCGCCGCGGCACAGGAAGTGGGCAAGCGCGTTGCCGAGGCCGCCAAGGCCGCCGGCATCACCCAGGTCGTCTTCGACCGCGGTGGCTTCCTCTACCATGGTCGCGTCAAGGCGCTGGCGGATGCCGCGCGTGAGAGCGGATTGGAGTTCTAAGATGGCCGATGAAATCAACACGACCGAAGCACCGGTCGAGGCGCAGGACGCCGGCCAGGCGGCTCCCGACCAGCAGCAGCAGGGTCGTGGTTCGCGTGGCGGCCGTGGCCGTGGCGGCCCGGGCGGCGGCGGTGACAACCGCGGCCGTGGCGGTCGCGATGGCAACCGTGGTCGCCGCGACGATCGTCGCGGTGGTCCGCAGGACGACGGTGGCGAGGAGCTGATTGAAAAGCTCGTCCACATCAACCGCGTCTCGAAGACGGTGAAGGGCGGCAAGCGCTTCGGCTTCGCAGCGCTCGTCGTCGTCGGCGACGGCAAGGGCCGTGTCGGCTTCGGTCATGGCAAGGCGCGCGAAGTGCCGGAAGCCATCTCGAAGGCGACCGCTTCGGCGAAGAAGGCGATGATCCGCGTTCCGCTGAAGGAAGGCCGCACGCTCCACCACGATGGCAACGGCCATTTCGGCGCAGGCCGCGTGACCGTCCGTTCGGCGCCCCAGGGTACCGGCATCATCGCCGGCGGCCCGATGCGCGCGATCTTCGAATCGCTGGGCGTGGCCGATGTGGTGACCAAGTCTGTCGGCACCTCGAACCCGTACAACATGATCCGCGCCACGTTCGAGGCACTGGGTGAGCAGACTTCGCCGAAGTCGGTCGCGCAGCGCCGTGGCAAGAAGATCGCCGACCTGCTCGGCCGCGGTGGTTCGCAGACCGCCGAGGCGGACGCTGCGGCCGTTACGGAGTAAACGATCATGGCGAAGATCAAGATCAAGCAGATCGGCTCGCCGATCCGCCGCACCAAGGATCAGCGCGCCACGCTGATCGGCCTTGGCCTCAACAAGATGCACAAGGTTTCGGAGCTGGAAGACAGCCCCGAGGTCCGCGGCATGATCCGCAAGCTGCCGCACATGGTGGAAGTGATCGAGGGCTGAGCCTTCGGTCTGCCGAGCCAGGCGACAAAACGAAAAGGGCGGTGGGCAACCACCGCCCTTTTTCGTTGTGACCGACGGAGAGGGGCGGGGCGGCGTGCAAATCGCCGCCGGCGAGGACCGATCCGCTACCCCGATCGCTTATCCAGCGATGAACGCCACTGCTCTGTTTCCAGACCCGTACATCCTGATCCTGACGGGGTTGGGCGTGCTTATCGCGCTGGTCGCGTGGCTGCCCTTGGCGCTGCGGCGGTTGCCGTTGTCGCTTCCGATCGTCTGCATTGCCATCGGGGCGGGTATCTTCCTGCTCCCCGGCGTGACGCTGCGCCCGCTGCCCTGGCGCTATCCCGAGATCACCGAGCGCTTCACCGAGCTGATCGTGATCATCGCGCTGATGGGGGCCGGGCTGAAGATCGACCGCCTGTTCGGCGTGCGGCGCTGGGCCTGCACCTGGCGGCTGATCGGTGTAACGATGCCGCTCAGCATCCTCGCCATCGCCATGCTCGCAGGATGGGCGCTCGGCTTGCCGATCGCGATAGCGCTGCTGCTGGCGGCCAGTCTCGCGCCGACAGACCCCGTATTGGCAGCGGATGTCCAGGTGGGGCCGCCGAGGACCGGCGAGGAGGACGAGGTTCGGTTCGGGCTGACGTCGGAGGCCGGTGTCAACGACGGTGCGGCCTTCCCGTTCGTCCACTTGGCCGTCATGCTCGCTGCTGCCACCGCGTCCGGGACGCCGTGGCTCGTGGAATGGCTCACCTATCGGGTGGCCTGGGAAATCGTGGGGGGTGGGGTCGCGGGATGGCTGGTCGGCCGCGCTTTTGGTTGGGTCACCTTCCACATCCAGGCAGAGACCAAGCTGGCGAGGACCGGGGACGGTCTGATCGCCCTGTCCGCCACCTTCGTTTCCTACGGCCTCACCGAGGCGATCCACGTCTATGGCTTCCTGGCGGTCTTCGTAACCGCGCTCACCTTCCGCCATGCCCACCGGGAGCATGATCTACATCACGAGATGCACACCATCATCGAGCAGGTGGAGCGGCTAGTGATGATGATCCTGCTGATCCTGTTCGGCGGTGCCCTGGTGAGCGGCTTGCTGGCGGCGGTGACCTGGATCGATGCCGCCGTTGCCGCAGTGATCCTGCTGGTGATCCGGCCCCTCTGCGGCTGGATCGGCCTGCTGGGATATCCCGCCGATGCGGGAGAGAAATGGACGCTGGCGTTCTTCGGGATCCGCGGAGTGGGAACGATCTACTACCTCGCATATGGCCTGAATCACATGGAGGTGGCCGATGCAGGGCGGCTTTGGGGCCTGGTCGGTCTCGTCGTATTCTTCTCGATCCTGCTGCATGGCCTGACGGTGACGCCGATCATGCGCTCGCTGGACCGATGGCATGGCCGGGATCCGGATGCCGCGGGTGCCCCACCGGGGCTGCAGGGGCCTGCGCACGACTGATCGGCTGAAGCCCGTGCCCCGATCGATGCGAACCGGCTCCGCAAGGGTCAAACAAGAGTCGACATTCCCCCCGCTCGCCGCTATGAGCCCGCGCTTCCCATCAACGCGCGACAAAAGCGAAAGCGAGTGCACACATCATGAAGCTGAACGAACTCAACGACAACCAGGGCGCCCGTCATCGCCGCATGCGCATCGGCCGTGGTATCGGCTCGGGCAAGGGCAAGACCGGTGGCCGCGGCGTCAAGGGTCAGAAGAGCCGCGAAGGCGTCTCGATCAAGGGCTTCGAGGGCGGTCAGATGCCGCTCCACATGCGCCTGCCGAAGCGTGGCTTCAACAACATCTTCGCCAAGGACTATGCCGAGGTGAACCTGGGCGAGATCCAGAAGGCTGTCGATTCGGGCAAGCTGACCGGCACCGACATCGATCACGCCGCGCTGAAGGCCGCCGGCCTGGCCCGTGGCGGCAAGGACGGCGTCCGCCTGCTCGGCAAGGGTTCGCTCACCGCGAAGCTGAACTTCACCGTCGCCGGCGTCTCCGCCGGTGCGCGTGAGGCGGTCGAGAAGGCCGGTGGCTCGGTCACCGTGCCGGAGATCGTTCCGGCCGCCGAGAAGCACAAGGCGAAGCACCGCACGGCCCAGGCCGCTGCCAAGGCCGCCAAGCAGGGCTGACGAAATGCGAAGGCGGGGCCCAAGGCTCCGCCTTCCTTCGTGCTGGGCTGGTGCGCGTCGCTGAAGACGCCGCTTCCCCCGTTTCCGTCATCCCGGCGAAAGCCGGGATCCATTCGCCGCTCCGTTGCGGCAAGCGCCGATACGGTGGCCCCAATGGATTCCGGCTTTCGCCGGAATGACGAAGGATGGGGCGAAGGTCGGTGCAGGTGCCGGTTCCCTTCCGCGCCCGCAGCCATTAGACAAGCCGCGCACAACCCCTATATGCGACTCCGCAGGGCGGGGGAGCGCCCGTCACTTATCCGGGACGAAGATACGAAATGGCATCCGCAGCCGACCAGCTGGCCTCCAGCATCAATCTGGCGAAGTTCAGCAAGGCCACCGACCTCAAGAAGCGCCTGTGGTTCACCCTCGGCGCGCTGATCGTCTTCCGCATGCTGAGCTATGTGCCGCTGCCGGGTATCGACCCGACCGCGCTCGGCCTGCTCGCGCAGCAGACCCAGGGCGGCGTGCTCGACTTCTTCAACAACTTCACCGGCGGCGCGCTGTCGCGCATGTCGATCGTGGCGATGGGCGTGATGCCCTACATCACCGCGTCGATCGTCGTGCAGCTTGCCTCGTCGCTGTCGCCGCAGCTGGCGGCGATCAAGAAGGAAGGCGAGAGCGGCCGCAAGCGGCTGAACCAGTACACCCGCTACGGCACCGTGCTGCTCACCGCCATCCAGGGCTATTTCCTGGTGCAGGGCCTCGAGGCTGCCGGCGCCGCTAACGGTCTCAGCCCGGTCGTCGAACCCGGCATCGCCTTCACCATAACCGCCGTGGTCAGCCTGATCGGCGGCACCATGTTCCTGATGTGGATCGGCGAGCAGATCACCAGCCGCGGCATCGGCAACGGCATTTCGCTGATCATCATGGCCGGGATCGTCGCCCGCCTGCCGGTCACGCTCGTCCAGCTGTTCGAGAGCGGCCGTTCGGGCTCGATCGATCCGCTGCGGCTGATCTTCGTGATCGTCTGCGTCGCCGCGCTCGTGCTGTTCATCTGCTTCATGGAGCGCGCCCAGCGCCGCATCCTGATCCAGTATCCGAAGCGCCAGACCGCGCGCGGCGTCCAG
Organism: Sphingomonas sp. ABOLE; assembly: GCF_003950455.1. Lineage (NCBI taxonomy): Bacteria > Pseudomonadati > Pseudomonadota > Alphaproteobacteria > Sphingomonadales > Sphingomonadaceae > Sphingomonas > Sphingomonas sp. ABOLE. The sequence continues at coordinate 23,609 of NZ_QQWY01000033.1, read as the reverse complement.
GCCGAGCGCAGCCACCTGCCGCTCAAGCTCAACACCGCCGGCGTGATCCCCCCGATCTTCGCCTCGTCGCTGCTGCTGCTGCCGCTGACGATCACCCAGTTCGCCGGCCAGGCCGCGAGCGGCGACAGCTGGTGGGGCGACCTGATCGCGAACCTGAACATCTGGCTGCGCCACGGTTCGCCGATCTACATGTCGCTCTATGCGGCGGGCATCATCTTCTTCTCGTTCTTCTACACCGCGGTGGTCTTCAACCCCGAGGAGACCGCGGACAATCTGAAGCGCTATGGCGGCTTCGTCCCCGGCATCCGCCCGGGCAAGAACACCGAGCTGTATTTCGACTATGTGCTGACCCGCATCACCGTGATCGGTGCAGCCTATCTGACCATCATCTGCCTGCTGCCGGAATGGGCGTTCTCCGCTATGAGCATCCCGTTCCTGATGGGCGGCACTAGCCTTCTCATCGTCGTCAACGTAACCATGGACACGGTGACGCAGATCCAGTCGCACCTGCTGGCCCACCAGTATGGCGACCTGATCAAGAAGGCGAAGCTCAAGGGCGGCCGCGCGCGCTGATCGGCGCGCGGCACTAGGGGAGGTACCTTTTGAACATCATCCTGTTGGGTCCGCCGGGGGCCGGTAAGGGCACCCAGGCGAAGCGTCTCGAGACCGAGCGCGGCATGGTACAGCTGTCCACGGGCGACATGCTGCGCGCCGCGGTGAAGGCGGGGACGCCCACGGGCCTGAAGGCCAAGGCAGTGATGGAGGCGGGCCAGCTCGTCTCCGACGCAATCGTCTCGGGAATCATCGGCGAGCGGCTCGACATGGCCGACACCGAGAAGGGTGCGATCTTCGACGGCTATCCGCGCACCTATGCGCAGGCCGAGTCGCTGGATGGGCTGCTCGCCGAGCGCGGCCGCAAGCTTGACTATGTGATCGAGCTGCTCGTTAACGAAGAGGCGCTGGTCGATCGCGTCGAGGGCCGCTTCACCTGTGCGAAGTGCGGCGAGGGCTATCACGACAAGTACAAGCTGCCCAAGGCGGACGGCGTGTGCGATGTGTGCGGTTCGACCGAATTCAAGCGCCGCCCCGACGACAATGCCGAGACGGTGCGCACCCGCATGGCGGAGTACCGCGCCAAGACCTCGCCGATCCTGCCCTTCTACGAAGAGAAGGGATTGGTCCGGCGAGTCGACGGCATGGCCGATATCGACGAAGTGACCCGGCAGATCGCCGTGGTGCTCGACGGGCTGAAGTAACGGGAAGGGCGGGGGAGACCTCGCCCTTTTTGATTCGTGGGCGCGCTTAGTCGGCTCCCGGCCGATTGCGGGCATTCGCGAATGACGGAAGATTGAGGCATGGGAAAGCGATCAGGTGTTCCTCACCGCGACGACGAACTGGAGCAGCTCAATCTCGGGGAGCTTGAGGCGGAGCTTGAGCGTTCTCGCGCCCGTGGGAGCATCGCCCCGTCCTCCAAAATGAAAAAGCTGTGGGACAAGCGCGTTCATTGGCTGGCAGCTGAGATAGCCCGGCGCGACTGAAAGTCGGCTTCTCACCATTCTCGCCATGGCGGCTCGCGCTCCACTAGCGGACATGCTGATATTCTCATAAATGATGTGAATGCGATCCAAGAATGTCGAAGCAGGCGTCTATGCCATATTAGGCCTGGTCCCGGCCTTTCTGGTGCGCTGGGGCGGCACGGCGCTCAAGCTGCCCACCATCCTCACCGCTATTCTCATGCTTGTCAGCGCATTCGGGTGTGGCTGGCTCTTCGGGGCACTGCAAAAGAGACGAGCGACCCGAAAGCTCAACGGCAACTAACCACCAAAAATCGCCGTCATCCCGGCGAAAGCCTGGATCCGTTTGCCGCTCGGTTGCAGCACGAGCCGATAGCGAGGCCCCAATGGACCTCGGCTTTCGCCGGGGTGACGGCGTGGGGGGGATGATGTGTTCTTGTCTATGCAACTTGGTATTGGCCGCATCCCCCTATACGAAACGGGACGCGCTTCGCCGCCGCGCCCCTCGCCGCGCTTGGCGCGCCGGGAACCTTGCTATATAAGGAGGGTTCGGCATTTTCCGGCTCCGCGGCGCTTGACAGTTCGCCTGCGGCCCCGTATCTCGCCCAACTTCCGGAACAGTAGATTACGGCGGCGCTCCATCGCGTGCGTCGTGCCGCTGCATTTCGGAAGGCAACGCTACGAGATGGGGCGCCGCTGCCATGCAGTGCCTCGTGGAGCTGGGAGAATATGTTTCATGGCACGTATTGCGGGTGTTAACATCCCGACCAACAAGCGCGTCGTCATCGCGCTGCAGTATATCCACGGCATCGGCCCCGCAAAGGCCAAGGAACTCACCACGCAGCTCGGCATCGCGCCGGAGCGCCGCGTGCAGGACCTGAGCGACCAGGAAGTGCTGCAGATCCGCGAAGCGATCGACGCCGGCTACACCGTGGAAGGTGATCTTCGTCGCCAGGTGGCGATGAACATCAAGCGCCTGATGGACCTGGCCTGCTATCGCGGCCTGCGTCACCGCAAGGGCCTGCCGGTCCGCGGCCAGCGCACGCACACCAATGCGCGCACCCGCAAGGGCAAGGCCAAGCCGATCGCCGGCAAGAAGAAGTAAGCAGCGCTCCCCAGCGCGCACTTCTTCCCCCGAGGCCTCGCGCCTCCAGGCACCAAGCTTCTAGGTCAGGAAATTCCAAATGGCACGTGAACCGCAGCGTATTCGCCGTCGCGAACGCAAGAACATCACCGCCGGCGTCGCGCATGTGAACGCCAGCTTCAACAACACCATGATCACCATCACCGACGCGCAGGGCAACGCGATCAGCTGGTCCTCGGCCGGCATGATGGGCTTCAAGGGCTCGCGCAAGTCGACCCCGTATGCCGCGCAGGTCGCCGCCGAAGACGCCGGCCGCAAGGCCGCCGAGCACGGCGTTCGCACCCTCGAGGTCGAAGTCAAGGGTCCGGGTTCGGGCCGCGAGTCGGCGCTCCGCGCGCTGCAGGCGGTCGGCTTCCAGATCACCTCGATCCGCGACGTGACGGCGATCCCCCATAACGGCGTGCGGCCGTCGAAGCGTCGCCGCGTCTAAACGTCCTGCTTGCACCGCGGGCCCTGAGGCGGGTCTCGCGGTCTTGCAGTAAATACCTGGCGGGGAATGCCTCTTCCCCGCCCAACATGAGGAAAGCCCGTGTCGGTCAACGCTAAGAACTGGCAGGAACTCAAGAAGCCCAACGGCCTCGAGAAGAAGCCCGGTGGCGATCCCAAGCGGAAGTCGACGTTCGTCGCCGAGCCGCTGGAGCGGGGCTTCGGCCTCACCCTCGGCAACGCGCTGCGCCGCGTGCTGCTGTCGTCGCTGCAGGGCGCGGCAGTCACCTCGATCAAGATCGAGAACGTGCTGCACGAATTCTCGTCGCTCGCCGGCGTGCGCGAGGACGTGACCGACATCGTCCTCAATGTGAAGCAGATCGCGCTCAAGATGCAGGGCGAAGGCCCGAAGCGTCTGCAGCTGTCGGCCACCGGCCCGGCGGAAGTGAAGGCGGGCGACATCGCGGTTTCGGGCGACATCGAAGTGATGAACCCCGAGCTGGTGATCTGCCATCTCGACGACGGCGCGACCCTGAACATGGAACTGACCGCGGACGTGGGTAAGGGCTATGTGCCCGCTACCGCGAACCGCCCGGCGGATGCGCCGATCGGCCTGATCCCGGTCGATGCGCTGTTCAGCCCGGTGCGCCAGGTGTCCTACAAGGTCGAGAACACCCGCGTCGGCCAGGAGCTCGATTACGACAAGCTCACGCTGACCGTCGAGACCGACGGCACGGTGACCCCGGAGGACTCGCTGGCCTACGCCGCGCGGATCCTGCAGGACCAGCTGGCGCTGTTCGTCCACTTCGACGACTCGTCGATCACCCGGGCGGCCCCGGTCGGCATGGCGCCGGCAGCGGCTCCGGCGGAAGGTGGCGCAGGCGATGCCGCGCAGATCAACCGCTACCTGCTCAAGAAGGTCGACGAGCTGGAGCTTTCGGTCCGCTCGGCCAACTGCCTCAAGAACGACAACATCATCTATATCGGCGATCTGGTCCAGAAGACCGAAGCCGAGATGCTGCGCACGCCGAACTTCGGCCGCAAGTCGCTCAACGAGATCAAGGAAGTCCTCTCCAGCATGGGCCTGCGCCTGGGCATGGAAATCCCGGGCTGGCCGCCCGAGAACATCGAGGAAATGGCCAAGAAGCTCGAACAGGAGATCATGGGCTGAGCCCCTCTCCGCTTCGGCTGAAGGTACAGAAGGGGCTTCGCAGCAATGCGGAGCCCTTTTTACTGCGCGTTCTGTAGCGCGTCGGCTTGCGGAGGCGTCGCGTCGCGATAAGATAGTGCCGTGGGTCGCCTAGCTATCCTTCTCGTCACGCTTTGCGTCGTTTTTGCCGCGGAAGCCCTGTATCGATGGTCCAACGGACTCGAACTGGATTGGGGTTGGGCAGTCGGGAGGGCGTGCTTTCTGCTGGTCGTCGGAGGCGGTTCGAGTTTCGGCTCTTGGCTGGACTCGAGAAAGCGCGGCAGGTCCAGAGATAGCGGGGGTGGCATCCTGAGTGCGCTGTTCTTCCTGTCGATCGGCGGGTGGGGTGTCGCGGTCTGTGCATGGCGTGTTGCCGCCGCGATCTGGTCCGGTCGCATCGTCGTTTCGACCGCGACGGATGCATTCACATCCTGGACGATCAATCCTTTCGGATTTGGAGTGGCGCTGGCAGCAGCGTTGTTCGGCGCGCTCTTTTTCCTCGTCCTGTTCGCGGCGGGCGGTTTTCAGCTGGCCTTGTGGATGTCGCGGCGCCGCCGGCTTCGGTAAGACTTGACGAATCGGTCGTTTTGCGGTCTTGGGCGCAGCTTCACGCATTCGTGAGTTGGGTTTTGGGCGGTGGCCCCGTTTCACCGCCTGGTCGGCAGTACCTTGAACGGCTGCCGGACGAACGAAAGGAAGATACCATGCGTCATCGTTATGGCGGTCGTAAGCTGCAGCGTACCTCGGCCCATCGCGCGGCCCTGTTCCGCAACATGTCGGCCGCGCTGATCAAGCACGAGCAGATCACCACCACCGTCGCCAAGGCGAAGGAACTGCGCCCCTACGTCGAGAAGCTCGTTACCCTCGCCAAGAAGGGTGGCCTGTCGAACCGTCGTCTGGCGCACGCCCGCCTGCTGGACGACGCCCAGCTGGTGAAGCTGTTCGACGTGCTGGCAGCGCGCTACGCCGATCGCAACGGCGGCTACACCCGCATTATCAAGGCCGGCATCCGCGCCTCGGACGCGTCGCCGATGGCGATCATCGAGTTCGTCGACCGCGACGTCTCGGCCAAGGGTCAGGATTCGGGTCCGGTGCTGTCGGACGAGGAGTTCGACGACGCCGCCTGATCGGCGCTTCGTTGGGAACGAACCGGGGAAGGGCGGTCGCGATGCGGCCGCCCTTTTCTTTTGGGCAGGTTTTCTTACCGCCACCCAAGTTTCGTTTCGCTTGCAATCCATCGCACGCTCCCCATCTCCGCGCCCGAACAACAGGGTGCGCCGCCGCGTCTGGCGGCGCTGGAGAACTACCATGTCTCGCAAGTCCAACCGGGCGCGCAGGTCCGCGCCCATCGATGTCGGCGCGTGGATCGCCGCGCTGCTGGCGCTGTCGCCGCTCGCCGCCTTTGCCTGGGTGATCGAGGTTACCGGCTTTGCTTGAGCCGGGGCACCGGGCTGCCTAAGGGTGGGCGCATTCTTTGGGAGCCCTTGAATGCGCCGTGCATTGATCCTGCCTTTACTCTTCGCCAGCCCCGCCTACGCCCAGACCACCAAGCCGGAGACCAATGCGCCGATGTCCAACTTCGCCTATCCCGAAACCCGCCGTGTAGACGTGGTGGACGAACAGTTCGGGGTGAAGGTCGCCGACCCCTATCGCTGGCTGGAAAACGACGTCCGCAATGACGAGGAAGTCGCCGCTTGGGTCGAGGCCGAGAACAAGGTCACCGACGCCTATCTGACGACGTTGCCTGGGCGCGATACGCTCAAGGCCCGCATCAAGCAGCTGTTCGATTATGAGCGCTTCGGCCTGCCCGAGCAGAAGGGCGGCCATTATTTCTATGCGCATAACAGCGGGCTGCAGAACCAGTCCGTGCTGTTCGTGCGCGATGGGCTCAAGGCCGAGGGCCGCGTGCTGATCGACCCCAATGGCTGGTCGAAGGACGGCGCCACCGCGCTCGCCGAATGGCTGCCCAGCGAGGACGGCAAGCTGCTCGCCTATTCGATCCAGGACGGCGGCACCGACTGGCGCACGATCAAGGTGCTCGACGTCGCCACCGGCAAGGAGACCGGCGACACGGTGAGCTGGGCCAAGTTCACCATGGGCGTGGCCTGGGCCAAGGACGGTAGCGGCTTCTTCTACTCGCGCTATCCCGAGCCGCCGGCGGACGCCAAGTTCCAGGCGCTCAACGAGAACCACCGCGTCTATTTCCACAAGCTCGGCACCCAGCAGAGCGCCGACCGGCTGGTCTATGAGACCCCGGCGACGCCCAAGCAGAGCCATTATGCCGGCATCACCGACGATGGCCGCTATCTGGTGATCACCACCAGCGAGGGGACCGACAACAAGAACCTCGTCCACATCGTCGATCTGCAGGATCCCGCCTGGAAGGCGAAGACGGTCATCGGCACGCTGGAGCATGACTGGTCGGCGATCGGCAATGTCGGCACCAAGTTCTGGTTCGCCACCGACGACGGCGCGCCTCGCCAGCGGATCGTCACCATCGATCTTGCCGATCCCGCGCTCACTCCGCACGAGGTGGTGCCCGAGCAGAAGGAGACGCTGGCGGGTTCGTCGATCGTCGGCGACCGGCTGATCCTCAGCTACATGGTCGATGCCGCCACCGAGGTGCGCCGCTACACGCTGGAGGGCAAGGCCGACGGCACGGTGGCGCTGCCGGGGATCGGCACCGCCAGCGGGTTCGGCGGGCATCCGCACGAGGGCGAGACCTTCTTCGCCTTCACCAGCTTCAACTATCCGACGACGATCTTCCGCTACGACGTGCAGACCGGCAAGGCCGAGCCCTGGGCGCAGCCGAAGGTTGCCTTCAACCCGCAGGACTATGCGGTCGAGCAGCGCTTCTATGCCTCGAAGGACGGCACCAGGGTGCCGATGTTCATCGTCCGCAAGAAGAGCGTCACCGGTCCCGCGCCGACGATCCTCTACGGCTATGGCGGGTTCAACATCCCGATCACCCCGGGCTTCTCGGCGGGCCGACTGGCCTGGCTGGAGCAGGGCGGCGTGTTCGTCGTGGCGAACATCCGCGGCGGCGGCGAGTATGGCAAGGCATGGCACGATGGCGGCCGCCTCGCCAACAAGCAGAACGTGTTCGACGATTTCATCGGCGCGGGCGAGTATCTGATCAAGGAAGGCATCACCGGCAAGGGCCAGCTGGCCATCCAGGGCGGCTCCAACGGCGGTCTGCTGGTCGGTGCGGTCACCAACCAGCGCCCGGACCTGTTCGCCGCCGCGCTGCCGGCGGTGGGCGTGATGGACATGACCCGCTTTGACCGGTTCACCGCCGGCCGCTACTGGGTCGACGATTACGGCTATCCCTCGAAGGAAGCCGATTTCAAGCGGCTCTACGCCTATTCGCCCTACCACAACATCAAAAGCGGCGCGGACTATCCCGCCATCCTGGTGAGCACGGCGGACACCGACGACCGCGTCGTGCCGGGGCACAGCTTCAAATACACGGCGGCGCTGCAGCATGCGCAGATCGGCGACCGTCCGCACCTGATCCGCATCGAGACGCGCGCCGGCCACGGTTCGGGCAAGCCGACCGACAAGGTGATCGAGGAAACCGCCGACCTCTGGGCGTTCGCCGCCAAGTGGACGGGGCTCGCGATCCAGTAAGCAGGGGAGGGCGGCCATGTCCGGCGACGACCCGCGACAGGGCCGCCCCCTCACCGATGCCGAGCGCGCGCTGGCCCGCGGCATGTTCGGCGATGCGATCGACCTCGATCCGGTGCGGATTTTCCGGCGGAAATGGTTTCCCTTCCAGCCGCGGAACGTGACGATGGCGCCGCGCGGGCATCTCCACTTCCATCCGGCGGGGGAGGCCTATCGGGACTGTTTCGCCAGCGCGGGGCTGGGGCTGCAGGGGCATCTGATCCACGAGCTGGTGCATGTCTGGCAGCACCAGCAGGGCCTGAACCTGGTGCTGCGTCGGCACCCGTTCTGCCGCTACCACTACAGCATCAAGGCGGGCTGGACGCTGACGCGCTACGGCATCGAGCAGCAGGCCGAGATCGTCCGCCACGTGTTTCTGCTGCGCCAGGGTGCGACGGTGCCGGGGGCGCTGCTGTTGGCGACGCTGGAGTCGATCCTGCCGTTCGGGACGGGGTAGCCGCGGCGGGTAGCCGCGTCGAACGCTACATGCCGTCATCCCGGCGAAAGCCGGGATCCAGTCGCCTCTCCGCCTGAGCAAGAGCCGCGACGGAGACCCCAATGGATCCCGGCGTTCGCCGGGATGACGATGGTGGAGGCGGCGGCGCTTTCCGCTACTCCGCCGGCGGCTCCCACAGCTCGATCGGATTGCCCTCCGGATCATGGATTCGGGCGAAGCGGCCGGTCTCCGGCGTGTCCCATTCGGCCCGCGTCTCGATGGCGACGCCCGCGGCGTTGAGCTGCTCGAGCAGCCCGTCGAGGTCGATCACCCGCAGGTTGAGCATCACCTGTTTGTCACCGGCGTAGTAGGTGGTGTCCGCCTGGAACGGCTGGAAGATGACGCCGCCGGGCTCGGGGTGCCAGAACCAGGGGCTCGCCTGGCCGCTGGGATCGGTGCCGCAGCCGCCGCCGACGCCCAGCATCTCCTGGTACCAGCTCTTCAGCCCTTCCGGATCCTGTGCGCGAAAGAAAAACCCGCCCAGCCCCACTACCGGCATGTTGGTCCCCCCCCGATCAGGCGGCCTGGGCAACCTCCTCGCCGGCCGCGGCCTCCAGCAGGCGCCGCTCGATCGTCTTGAGTCGCGACGTCGAGCTGATCTTATCGCCGATCAGGTCGGTCAGATAGAAGGTATCGACCGCGCGCTCTCCGTACGTCGCGACATGCGCCGAGTGGATCGTCACCTTCGACTGGAACAGCGCATTGGCGAGACTGTAGAGCAAGGCTGGCCGATCGCGCGCATTGACTTCGATGACGGTGAAGCGGTTCGACGCCTTGTTGTCGATGAACACATTGGGTTCGATCGAGAAGGCGTCGGCGCGCAGGCGCACCGGCGCCTTGGTCTTGAGCCGTTCGGAGAGCCGCGCGCGGTTGGCCAGCGCATCGGCGATGCCGGTCTTGAGCCGGGTAAGCCGCGCTTCCTCGTCGAAGGGCTGGCCGAACGGGTCCTGGACGAGAAAATTGTCGAGCGCCATGCCGTCGCGCGTCGTGTGGATGCGCGCGTCGATGATATTGCCGCCGGCGACGTGGATGGCGCCGGCGATGCGGTAGAACAGGCCGGGATGGTCGGCGGCATAGACCGTGACCAGCGTCGCACCGCGATCGGGATAGACCTGCGCCTCGACGTGCAGCGTCGCGTCTCCCGCCGCGGCGACCATCGCGGCGTTGCGTTCCAGCACGTCGATCGGCTCGGCGATCCAGTAGCTTTCGGTGAAGCGGCGCTTGAACGCCTCGAACTTGGCGGGCGTCCAGCCGAGGGCGGCGGCCAGCTCCTCCTGCTTGGCGGCGATCCGTTCGGTGCGGCCGCGCTGCTTGTGGCCGAGCCGCAGCACTTCCTCGGCGGCTTCGTACAGCCCGCCAAGCAGCTGGCGCTTCCAGCCGTTCCACACGCCGGGGCCGACCGCGCGGATGTCGACCACGGTCAGCGCCAGCAGCATGCGGAGGCGCTCGGCGCTCTGCACCTGGGCGGTAAAGTCGAGGATGGTCTTGAAGTCGGCAAGGTCGCGCTTGAAGGCGGTGGCGGACATCAGCAGGTGCCAGCGGACCAGCCACGCCACCATCTCGGTCTCGCCCGGCGTGAGGCCGAGGCGCGGGCAAAGCCGCTCCGCCACTTCGGCGCCGAGGATCGAATGGTCGCCGCTGCGCCCCTTGGCGATGTCGTGGAGCAGCACCGCCACGTACAGCGCGCGGCGCGAGGCAAGCTGGTGGAGGATGCCGCTGGCGAGCGGATGGTCTTCCTTGAGCTGCCCCTTCTCGATCTTGCTGAGCAGCCCGATCGCGCGGATCGAATGCTCGTCCACCGTGTAGTGATGGTACATGTCGAACTGCATCTGCGCGACGACACGGCCGAAGTCGGGCACGAAGCGGCCGAACACGCCCGCCTCGTTCATCCAGCGCAGCACCGTCTCCGGATCGCGCGGCGAGGTCAGCACGTCGAGGAACAGCGCGTTGGCGCGCGGGTCGGTGCGGACGTCGTCGACCAGCTTGGCGTCGCGCGCGGCGGCGCGCATCGCCAGCGGGTGGATCTCCACCTCGTGCAGGTCGGCCAGCGCGAACAGCTCGATCAGGCGGACGGGATCCTCGCGGAAGAAGGTGTCGCGCGGCAGCGCCAGCCGGCCGCGCTCGAGCACGAAGCCCTTGAGCTTGCGCCGCCCGCGCCACAGCGCCGGGAAGCCGAAGCGGCGGCCGCGCGCGGCGAACTTCTCGTCGAGATGGGCGAGGAAGACGCCGGTGAGGTCGCCCACCACCTTCGCCTGGAGGAAGTAATAGCGCATGAAGCGCTCGACCTTGGACATGCCAGGACGATCGGCGAAGCGCATCCGCTCGGCGATTTCGCGCTGGACGTCGAAGGTGAGGCGATCCTCGGGGCGGTTGGTGATCAGGTGGAGCTGGCAGCGCACCGCCCAGAGGAAATTCTCGGCGCGGCGGAACTGGCGATACTCCGCCGGCGTCAGCAGCCCGGCCTCGACCAGCTCGGCAGGCTCGCGCACATTGTAGGCGAACTTGCCGATCCAGAAGAGCGTGTGGAGATCGCGCAGCCCGCCCTTGCCCTCCTTCACATTGGGTTCGACGACATAGCGGCTGTCGCCCATCTTCTTGTGGCGGGCGTTGCGTTCCTCGAGCTTGGCGGTGATGAAGCCGCGCGCGCTGTCGGCCTGGACCTCGGCCTTGAAGCGCCGCGCCGCCTCGTCATACAGCTCGGTATCGCCCCAGACATAGCGCGCCTCGACCAGTGCGGTGCAGACGGTGACGTCGGCCTTGGCCTGGCGCACCATCTCGTCCAGCGAACGCGACGAATGCCCCACCTTCAGCCGCATGTCCCACAGCGAATAGAGCATCGATTCGATCACCTGCTCGCTCCAGCCGGTGACCTTCCAGGGGGTGAGGAAGCCGATATCGATATCTGAATGCGGCGCCATTTCGCCGCGGCCATAGCCGCCCACCGCGATCAGCGTCATCCGCTCGGCGGCGGTGGGATTGGCATTGGGATGGAGCCGCTCGACGGTGAAGTCCCATAGCAGGCGCAGGATCTGGTCGGTGAGGAAGGCGCCCGCCGCGGCGGCTTCGAGGCCACGCGAGGGGTGTTCGGCGAGGCGGCGGGCAATCTCCGCCTGGCCGGTGGCGAGGACGGCCTTGAGCTCGGTGGCCCCCGCCTGGCGCAGCGCGGCGGTGTCGCGGGCCTCCAGCGCGGCGAGGCGTTCGGCGACGGCACGGCGATCGATCAGGGCGCGGCGGTGGGGCACGGAAGCGAAGCGGGTCGGCATGGGGAGTCAGATAGGAGGAATTGGGAGGAAGTTCACGCGGGAAGGGGTGGGGGGCGCATTTCTCTTCTTAAGCCCCTCCCCTGCAGGGGAGGGGCTATTGCTTGCTGTGCCGTCTAAGCGGGAACAAAAGCTGTGCTGCTCGGTAGGGCGGGGCAACCTCATGCGGAGACGCCGTTTGCCCTTGAAGACCCGCTCCATCGCTGCGGCGCTGCTGCTCCTCGCACCGCTGGCCGCCTGCAACAGCCCGCAGGTCGCCGACACCACCGCGACGGCGAACGTCGACTCACCGCTCGTCGCAACCCCCAGCCCCGCGCCGGTGCCCATCGACACGCCTGTGGCGAAGGACGAAGCCGCGCCGCGCTCCGCCGCCAGGCGATGCCGCTTCGAGGTCGACGGCAAGACGCTGCTCGACGGGCAGTGCCAGGTCTATCCGATGGGGGACGGCGGCTACACCCTCAACACCTGGAGCGCCGGCAAGCCCGCCCAGTCGCACTTCGCCGTGGTCACCACCCGCGCCGACGGCATGGCCGATGCGACCTGGAATGCCGATCCCGACGACGACAGGGCTGGCGATCCGCTGGGCACCGTCACCCGCAAGGATGGCTGCTGGGTGAACCAACGCACCCGCATTTGCGTCCGCTGATCGCGCATCGCTCGGAACACCCCCGCATCCCGGCCCGTTGACCGTGCCGTAACCGAAAGGAGATTTCGATGGCCACCGCCAGCAAGACGCCCAAGACCCCCACGCCGCGCAAGCGCACGCCCAAGGCCGCGACCGCGGCTGCGGCTGCCGGCACCAAGCCGGAGCCGGCGGCTGCAAAGCCTGCCCCCAAGGCTCGCCCGAAGCGGGCGCCCAGGGCAGCCGCGCCGGCGACCACGGTCCGGAAGCGCTCGACGCTAGGACGGACCGGCATTGCGGCCATCGCTGCCGCCGGGCTGGGCGCAGTCGGTGCGATTGCGTTCGGCACGCTGTGGAATCGCCGCGCTGGTGCGGCGGAGTCGGGCACGGTGCCGACCGACCTGATGGGCGACAGCCATCCCGATGGCAGCCAGCGCGCGATCGAGCAGTTCCGCCCCGATCCGACTGCGTCGATCCCGGCGAACGAGCGCGAGGCCTTCGCGCCCGCGCTGGCCGGTGGCTCGGCGCCGACGCTGGTCGCCGGCCAGGCCGACGAGCTTCGCCGCAACGACGCAGCACCTTCCTGATCCTCCCCGGATCGGCACGGCCGCGCAACCTTCCGCGCGGCCGCGCATTGCCCACGCACATCAACATGGATCAGGAGAGAGACAAGATGCGCATCTTCGCTCTGAGCATGGTCGCTGCGGCGACGCTGGTTTCCGGCTGCGCCGAAGGCGGCTACGGTCTCGGCAATGCCGGCGACCGCGGTTATCGCCAGTATGACTATAACCGTCCGGACCCGGCCTATAACGGCTATTATGCCGACCGTTATTATCGCGAGAATCCGCGCGCCCGCGAGCGTCGCCTGTCGCAGAATGATCGCGTCTATCGCGGCCAGGACGGCCGCTATTATTGCCGCCGCAACGACGGCACCACCGGCCTGATCGTCGGCGGCGTGGCCGGCGGCCTGCTGGGCAACGTGATCGCGCCGGGCGGATCGCAGACGCTGGGTACGCTGCTCGGCGCCGCGGCAGGCGCGGCCGCGGGGCGCTCGATCGATCGCAACAACGTCACGTGCAAGTGATACAAGCGGGCCGGGGTCGATTCCCCGGCCCGTGCCTTTTGAGGAGCCTGCCATGACCACCCGCACCGCCACCGCCCGTTATGAAGGTTTCGGCAAGGCCGGCAAAGGCCAGCTGACCAGCCCGTCGGGCGTGCTGGAGGCGACGCCCTACAGCTTCAACACCCGCTTCGGCGACGAAAAGGGCACCAATCCGGAAGAGCTGATCGCGGCGGCGCATGCCGGCTGCTTCACCATGGCGCTGAGCTTCGCGCTCGCCCAGGCGGGGTTCAGCGACGGCACGCTCGAGACGACGGCGGCCGTGAAGCTGGAGCAGGATGGCGACGGCTTCACCATCACCCGTTCGGACCTGAAGCTGCGCGCCGAAGTGCCCGGCATCAGCGAGGAGCAGTTCGAGGCGCTCGCCAAGGGCGCCGAGGCGAACTGCCCGGTCTCGAAGCTGCTCAAGGCCCAGATCGCCCTGGAGTGGGAACTGGCCTGAACCCTATCCCCAAAGGGGTGTGGAGAGGGCGGGCGGGTGCGTATCGCACCCGCCCGTTTTCGTATCAGCTCAATGGCGCCACGCGCAGCGACGCCATCGGGGCGTCCTTGGTCCGGGTGTCCACCTTCCAGATGATCACCTTCTCGCTGCCGACGGTTTCGGCACCGGCCTCGTTGTTCTGGCTGATCACCTCGGCATCGGTGGTGAGGGTGAAGGTCCCCTCCATGCGATCGGCCGCCTCCTCGCCTGCGGACATGCCGGCGCCCATGCCGCCCAGGCCCGCCGCCTCGCTCTTCTGCCGGGCGAAGCCCTGCGCCTTCACGCGCACCGCATCCTTGCCGCGCAGCTCGATTGCGATCCAGGGCAGGATGATCTCATTGTCCTGGTTGTACGGGTAGACGAACGCGTGATCGAGCACACCCGACAGCGCGAAATCGACATAGAAGATGCCGTTGCCGCGATAGTCGACGCTGCGATAGCCGGCCTCCTTGGCCAGCTCGACCGCGAGCTTGCGATATTCCTCGTCGCGCTTCACTTGCTCGGCCGCCTTGACCTTGGCCGGATCGGCCGAGCCGTTCTTGCCCTTCTTGCCGCCCTCTTCCTCGGCGATCTTCAGGAAGTCGCCGCCCAACCCCTTGAGGTCGAGGGCGACGACTTCACCCTTGTAGGTGAAGGTGAAGCTGCGATCGCGGTGGATGGTCAGCGCGGATTCGAACTTGCCGGGCACGAACAGGCAACTCGCCAGCACCAGCGGGGCGAGCAGCACCAGCGCCAGCGTCCGCAGCATCCTGGACATGCGTGTGCTCCTCAGCCGCGCGTGTTGACCGCGTAGAGCGCCACGGCCGCGGCGTTCGACACGTTCAGGCTTTCCACCTTGGGCGAGATCGGCAGGCGGGCAAGCTGGTCGCAATGCGCCTCGGTATTCTGGCGCATGCCTTCGCCCTCGGCGCCCAGCACCAGCGCCACGCGGCCTTCGCCCATCACCTCGCCCAGCGTCGCCTTGGCATGGCCGGTGAGGCCGACGCGCCAGAAGCCGGCCTCGGCAATCTCGTCGAGCGCGCGTGACAGGTTCACCACGCGCACCCAGGGCACCACTTCCAGCGTCCCCGCCGCCGACCGGGCGAGGGTGCCGGTCTCGGGCGGCGCGTGTCGGTCCTGGGTGACGATGCCGAGCGCGTCGAACGCCGCTGCCGAGCGCAGGATCGCGCCGACATTGTGCGGATCGGTCACCTGGTCGAGCACCAGCAGCGGGCGCTTGTCCTCCGCACCCTGTTCGAGAAGATCCCCGAGCCAGATCTCCTCGAGCGGATCGACCTCGGCCACCAGCCCCTGGTGCGGCGCGTCGGACGGCACGAGGCGGCCGAGATCGGCCGCGTCGGCATAGGTGATCGGGATGACCGGGGGCAGGTCCAGCGCCGACAGCGCCTCGCGCGTGCCCCAGATCTTGCGCACCGTCCGCTCGGGGTTGGCGAGCGCCGCGAGCACCGCGTGGCGGCCGTAGAAGCGCGGCCGCGATGCGGATGCCTGGCTGGGACGATGGCCTCGACGTTTCATCAGTGTGCGGACTCCGGGAAGGGATAGAATTGATCGGCCGGGGTCGGCGCGGTCGCAAGCGGCGCGCGCGGCAGCGGCTGATCGCTGTTGGCGGCGTTGATCAGGAATGCGGCGAGGATGGTTGCGCCCTGGCGCATATCGTCGGCCTTCAGATGATCGAACGTATCGACGTCCGTATGATGCACCCTGGAGCCATAGTCGAGGGGGTCCTGGATGAACTGGAACGCCGGGATGCCCACCGCGTCGAAGAAGACATGGTCGGTGCTCCCGGTGCGGCGCGCGGAAACCATGGTCGCGCCCATCGTGTGGAAGGGCGTGAACCACTGCTCGAAGATCGGCATCACCGCCGTGTTGCCCTGCGCATAGATGCCGCGGATCTTGCCCGAGCCGTTGTCGAGGTTGAAATAGGCGGCGAGCTTGCCGTGGTCCGGGCCGGGCGTGATCGGGAAGGCGCGGCTCCACGTCATGTAGCGAACGATGCCGCCCGCGCTGGGATCGACCGGGCGCTTGGCGATGTGCGCCTCGACATAGGCCATCGAGCCGAGCAGACCCTGTTCCTCGCCCGCCCACAGGGCGAAGCGGATCGCGCGCTTGGTCTTGATACCCGAGGCGCGGATGATGCGCGCGGCCTCCATCACCATCGCGCTGCCGGCGGCGTTGTCGGCTGCGCCGTCGCCCATCGCCCAGCTGTCGAGATGCGCGCCCGCCATCACGTATCCCGCCTTGGGATCGGTGCCGGGGATGTCGGCGAGGATGTTGTAGCCCTTGGTGTCGCTGTCGTCGAAGCGATTGACCGCGTCTATCTCCAGCGTCGGCTTGGCCCCCATCTTGGCGAGGCGGGCGAGGCGGCGATAGTCTTCCGCCGCGATCTCGATGCCCGGCAGGGTACCCGACTGGCCGACCTGGAACTGGCTGTTCTGGCCATGGACCAGCTTGCCGTTGCGGCTGGACATGATCGCATAGCCGATCGCGCCCTCTGCCTTGAGGAAGGCGTCGCGCTTGCCCGCGAAGGTGTAGCGGGCAGGGTTGAAGGGGCGTTCGCCGTCGCCGTTGGGGAGGTCGTAGAAGTCGCGCTTCGCCAGTTCCTCGACGCTCCAGCGCTTGAACGGTGCTTCGGTGGGGTCCTCGATGTCCTTGGGCTCGGTGATCAGTACCACCTTGCCCTTCAGCTTGCCCTTGTACTGGGCGAAGGCGGCCTCGTCGGCGAGCGGGGCGAGCACGACCTCGCCGGTGATCGCGCCACTGGTGCCGGGGGTCCAGGGCAGGGGGGCGGCGATCAGCTGGAGCGGGCGGGGGGCGACCATGCGCACCGCCAGTTTCTCGTTCGACCAGCCCCGACCGAACTCGAAGCCTTCCTTGTGGACGTTGACCAGGCCCCATTCGCGGAACTTGGCCTGGGTCCAGTCCTCGGCCCTGCGGATGCCAGGCGAGTTGGTGAGGCGCGCACCGATCACGTCGGTGAGGTACTGCGCGATTCGCATCACCTCCGAATGGTTGGTGCCCTGGTCGATCACGCGGTCGGTCGCGCTGGTCTGGATCGTCTGGGCGGCGATCGGTGCGCTGGCGAGCAGCGCGGCGGTAAGAGCAAGGACGGTGCGACGCATATGTTATCCCCCCAAAAAGTGAAGGCGGGACGCTATGCGCGCAAAAGAGTGCACGCAAGGCGTTGACAGGCCCGCTTCGCTTCGGCATTGGGCCCACCTCGCTCGCAAGCGGCGGTCTCCATGGATAGGTGGCCGAGTGGTTAAAGGCAGCAGACTGTAAATCTGCCGGGCTTCGCCCTACGGTGGTTCGAATCCATCCCTATCCACCACCGCCGCTGCGAGCGATACTCCCTTCCGGATCGCGAACAGTGGACCCCGCGGATCACGCCAGGCGCGATCAGCGGTTGCCGTACAGCGCCAGCGTCCGGTCGCGATACTCGATCAGCTGCAGAAGGTGATCGAGCTCGCAGATCTGCTGCGCCGGCGCGCCTTCGCGGATGGCCGTCTCAATCCGATCGAGCAGATAGCGTGCGCTGCCGGTACCATGGGTGAGGTAGATGGCTTCGGCGCGCTCCAGGAGTGTAGAAAGCGGCGTCACGGGCCTTCCCTGCGGCAAAGCAGAGTTAATATCCAAAACGGATATAGTCAGGCAATGCACAAAGGCTTGCGATCGCATTGCGCGATGCACTAGGTGTGTCCCGCGTCGGGAATATTCCTGACTTGTCCGTGCGTACCCGAAAATCCAATACGGATATAAAGATACGCGAGTTTTTGAAAAAATGGACGAACGGGGCGCAGGTATCGAGATGGTGTGCACGCACCTGGTGGACGCGATCGCGCTGCTCGACCTTCTGGGCGAGGATGCCGAGGCCGCCAACATCTCACTGTCGCTCGAGCGACTGACGACCAAATACGGGGTTACGGCGTCGTCGGGTGCGCTGCGCGATCCAGGATGAGGTCGAAATAGCGGTCCAGCGCCGCGCCCGTTTTCTCGGTCAGTTCCAAGTAGGTGAAGCGCCGGTCGGTCGCGAGGCTGCGCTTGTGGATCATGCCGCGCCGGGCGAGCGCGTTGATCCAGCGCAGTGCGGTGGTGGTCGGCACGCCGGAGGCGGTGCAAGCCGCCGAGGTCGACACGTCCTTGCCGTCGGCGCGGCTGACATAGAGCGTCAGCAGGATGTTGAACGCCGGGTCAGCGAACAGATCCTTCGCGACTTCGCGTTCCAGCAGCGAGCGGCCCCAGAGAATCATCCGGGCGAGTTGCAGGCGGCCGAACGAACCAGCCGGCGATTCGCTGGCCGCCGCAGGAGCTTCGCCGGCGAACTGCGTGAAAAGTCGCTTGATTTCGCTCAGCCGCGCATCGACTTCATCGAATAGTTCGGTGCCGCGCACCCCCAATTTTTCCTCCATCGTCGCCCGTGCTTAGGCAGCGATCGTTACTCGATCAACATATGGACGTCGTTAGGATAGCTTAAACCTTCGCTCCCATGAATATCGTCGCAGCCGAAACAGACCCGCCTCAGAAGACCGATGCGACCAATTGGCGAAATGCGTCGGCACGGTGGCTCATGCCATGTTTCGCCGCCGGCTCCATTTCGCCAAACGTTTCCGCAAACCCCTGCGGTACGAACATCGGATCATAGCCGAAGCCCTTTTCACCACGCGGCGGCCAGACGAGGTCGCCATGGACCCGCCCCTCGAACCATTCGACATGCCCGTCCGGCCAGGCAAGCGCCAGCGCGCAGACGAAATGGGCGGCGCGGCTGGTCTCGGGCGGGAGTGCCGCCAGCTTGTCCTCGACCCGCTGCATCGCCAAGCGGAAGTCGCGGCCCTCGAACGGGGCGACGGGCTCAAGCCCGTCCATCCCCGGCGCCGCCATGCCCCAGCGGGCGGAGTAAATGCCGGGGGCGAGCCCCAGCGCCTCGACGCACAGCCCCGAATCGTCGGCGAGGGCGGGGAGCCCCGACAGGTCCGCCGCTTGCAGCGCCTTCAGCTCGGCATTGGCGACGAAGCTGGTGCCGGTTTCCTCGGGCTCGGGCAGGTCGAGCTCGGCGGCCGAGACCGGCTCGATCCCATAGGGACCGAGCAGTTCGCGGATCTCACGCACTTTGCCCGCATTGTGGCTGGCGATCACCAGCTTGCCGGGGGCGAGCTTGCGGATCGCCTGGGGGGCCTCGCCCTCGCCGCTCATCCGACCGCCTTGAGCTGCGCGTCGAAGATGCGCGCGCAACCGATGCGGGCGAGGCGGAGCAGGCGCAGCAGGCCTTCCTCGTCATAGGTCGCGCCCTCCGCAGTGGCCTGCGCCTCGGCGATGTTGCCATTGGCGAGCAGCACGAAGTTCGCGTCCGCATCGGCCGACGAATCCTCGGGATAGTCGAGGTCGAGCACCGGCGTGCCCTGGTAGATGCCGCAGCTTACCGCCGCCACCTGGGTGGTGATCGGATCGGTGGTGATCGCGCCTTCCGCCATCAGCTTGTTGACCGCGAGCCGCAGCGCCACCCAGGCGCCGGAGATCGCTGCGGTGCGGGTGCCGCCATCTGCCTGGAGCACGTCGCAATCGAGCGTGATCTGGCGCTCGCCGAGCAGCTTGAGGTCGGTGACCGCCCGGAGCGAGCGGCCGATCAGTCGCTGGATCTCCTGGGTGCGGCCCGATTGCTTGCCCTTGGCCGCCTCGCGCTGGCCGCGGGTGTGGGTGGCGCGGGGGAGCATGCCGTATTCGGCCGTCACCCAGCCTTCGCCCTTGCCGCGCAGGAACGGCGGTACGCGCTCTTCGACGCTGGCGGTGACGAGCACGCGGGTGTCGCCGAAGCCGATCAGCACCGATCCTTCGGCGTGGCGGGTGAAGTTCGGCGTGATGGTGATCTCCCGCATTTCGTCGGGGGCGCGGCCGGATGGGCGCATGCGATTCAGTCTCCCTAAAGGTCGAGCCGGGCACCTAGACCGTGGCGGCGCGTTCCGCCAGTCTTGCACGATTAGGGGAGAAAGACACGCATGCGCCTGTTGGTTGCACTGGTTTGCGGCGGAGCGATGCTCGGCGGCTGCATTCCGCAGGTGGCGCCGCCCGAGGGATCGTCGCGCCCGACGCCCGCCAGGCCCTCCCGCCCGGCGGCGGCGTCGCCGGTCAGTGGCGGGATCCCCATCGGCCCGTCGGCGCCGATCGTGCGCGGCGAGATGATCCGTTACGCCACCAGCCCCTGCGGCGGCGCCTGCCCGGTCTATTCGATCACGGTGCGGCCGGACGGGACCGGCACCTTCGAGGGGCAGCGCTTCACCGCAGTCATCGGCGCGCGCGACTTCCGGGTGTCGCCGGCACAATATGAGGCGTTCCTCACCCGGCTCGCACCCTATCGCCCGCGCAGCGGCAGCGTCCGCACCGCGCCGGGCACGCCGGCTTGCGGCCAGCACGCTACGGACATGCCGAGCGTCGAGGTCCAGTGGGACGGGAAGGCGGGGCATCGCGCGCTCTCCTATTATTTCGGCTGCGACCGCACGCGCAGCCCCGGCGTCGCCGATGCGCTGGGGTCGGCGCCCGATCTGTTGCCGATCGCCGACCTGATCGGCGCGCGGCCTTGAAGCCGACCCGTCGCACCGCCTAGATAACAGCCACCATGATCACGCCGCCGATCCACGAGCTGACCGACCGCGCGCGCGACGTGTTCCGCATCGTGGTGGAATCCTATCTGGATACCGGCGCGCCGGTGGGGTCGCGCACCATCTCGCGTATCTCGGCGCTCAACCTGTCGCCGGCGTCGATCCGCAACGTGATGCAGGATCTGGAGGAAGTGGGGCTGCTCGCCGCACCCCACACCAGCGCCGGCAGGATGCCGACCGAGAGCGGGCTGCGCCTGTTCGTCGACGGGATGATGCAGGCGAGCGAACCCTCGGTCGAGGAACGCGCGGCGATCGAGGCGCGCGCCGGCATCGGCGGCCCGGTCGAGGATGCCATCGCCGAAACCACCGCGGCGCTGTCCGGCCTGTCCGCCTGCGCCGGGCTGGTGCTGGTGCCCAAGGCGGAGACGGTGCTGCGCCAGTTCGGCTTCGTGCCCTTGAGCCAGGACCGTGCGCTCGCGGTGCTGGTCGGCGAGGACGGCTCGGTCGAGAACCGCGTCGTCGAGCTGCCCGGCGGCGTCGATCCGATGTCGCTGCAGCGCGCGGCCAATTACATGAGCGCCACGCTCGCCGGGCTCACGCTCGCCGAGGCGCGCGGCCGGATCGAGCGGGAGTTGCGCCAGCAACAGGCCGCACTCGACGCCGCAGCTTCGGAACTGGTCGAGCGCGGGCTCGCCGTGTGGAGCGAGGATAGCGGCCGCCGCCCGGTGCTGATCGTCCGCGGCCAGGCCCGGCTGATCGACACCGGCGCCGCCGAGGATCTCGACCGCGTCCGCCAGCTGCTCGACGAGCTGGAGGGCAAGGAGGAGATTGCCCGGCTGCTCGACAGCGCCCGGGAAGGCGAGGCGGCGCGGATCTTCATCGGCTCCGAGAACAAGCTGTTCGCGCTCTCCGGCTCGTCGGTGATCGCCAAGCCGGTGCGATCGCTGGACGGCCGGGTGGTCGGCGTCGTCGGCGTGATCGGCCCGACCCGGTTGAACTATGCCCGCGTCGTGCCCATGGTGGATTTCACGGCGGCCACATTGGCCCGTTTGCTGGCCTGAAGAAAACAGGGAACCATGTCCGAGAATATCGAAAATACCGAACCGACCCAGGGCGCAACGCTGGGGCAAGAAACTGCACAGGCTGCCCCCGAGGTTGCCGAGCAGGACCGTGTCGCCGAGCTGGAGGCGCAGCTGGCCGAGGCCAAGCAGGCGCATCTCTACGTCCAGGCCGACATGCAGAACCTCCGTCGCCGCACCGAGAAGGAAGTGGCGGATGCGCGGGCCTATGCCGCGACGAGCTTTGCCCGCGACATCCTCTCCGTCGCCGACAATCTCGGCCGGGCGCTGCAGGCCATTCCGGCCGAGCTGCGGGAAGACGAGAAGATGAAGGGCCTGGTCACCGGCCTGGAAGCCACCGGCCGCGAGCTGGAGGCGATCTTCGGCCGTCACGGCATCTCCAAGGTGGTGGCGCTGGGCGAGGTGCTCGACCCCAACAAGCACCAGGCGATGATGGAAATGCCCGTCGCCGACAAGGAGCCCGGCACCGTGGTGCAGGAGATCCAGTCCGGCTACATGATCAAGGACCGGCTGCTCCGCCCGGCGCTCGTCGCCGTCGCCAAGAAGCCCGACTGACCGGCCGTCGCCCCGCTCCGAACAGGGGCGGGGCATTGCCTCGCAGCGCCGCCATGCTGCCTCCGTTCCTCGCACTGCCATTGCATTCCCTCCGCCATGCGCCCACATAGGGGCTGCTGAAGTCGCAAATCGTTGGTCTCTGGTGCTTTGCGGCTCCGTTTTCCTTCCATCCCTGCCCTGAAGCGCGAGGTCCGCCCGCACGGGGCGCGCCGACAATGTAAGGAAAACACCATGAGCATCACTGGCACCGTCAAGTTCTTCAACGCCGACAAGGGCTATGGCTTCATCGCGCCGGACACCGGCGGCAACGACGCCTTCGTCCACATCACCGCGGTGGAGCGCGCCGGCATGGTCACGCTGCAGCAGAACCAGCGCGTGACCTACGAACTGGAAGAGGATCGCCGCGGCAAGATGGCCGCGGTCAACCTCCAGGCGGCCGACTGACCTGAACCCCAAGACGGCGGTCCCATCCGGGGCCGCCGTTTTCGCATGTCCCTCCCTCCTTCCCCAGCGAGGCACCCCCGCCGATGACCGAAATCGAACTGTTCCGCGCCCGTGCCGACGAAGCCGGCAATGCCGCCGCCGGCTGCGAACTCGACAATGTCCGCGAGCGGCACCTCCGGTCCCAGGCGGCCTGGGAAGCGATGGCGGTGCGCGCCGAGCGGGTCGCCACCCAGCGCGCGCTCAACGAAGCCGAGAAGGAAGCCCGCGCCGTCGCCTTCTGAGGCGAGCGGATCAGCGCGGCGCCCGGACCTCGACCAGCCGGGCAATGTCGGCGTGCAGCGAATCGATCTTCGCGTGCAGCTCCTCGATCTGCGCCTCGGCGCGCAGGTTGGTCTCATAGTCGAGCCGCGCCTCGAGCCGGTCCTTCGCCGCCTGGCGGTTCTGGCTCATCATGATGATCGGGGCCTGGAGCGCGGCGAGCATCGACAACATCAAGTTCAAGAAGATAAACGGGAACGGGTCGAAGGCGTGCGCGGCCAGCACGACCGTGTTCAGCACCGCCCAGGCGGCGAGGAACAGGCCGAAGCCGATGATGAACCCCCAGGAGCCGCCGACCGCCGCGACCCGATCGGCGAGGCGCTCGCCGAAGGTCAGGCGTTCGTCGAACACCGTGTTGAGGTCCCGCGACGCGCCGCCGATCCGGCGCAGGTCGTTCAGGAAACGAATGGCTGCATTCATGGATACACCTCACTGCCGACCGGCCCCCCGGGGCCGGCGCGAGTGACGTGACCCAGCAGGATCAGTTCAGCGCGGCGGCCCTGGCAGGCGCGGTCGGTCTACTTTGATCGTTACTGGGCATGGTTCCTTCTCGGATCCGTTGGCGTTTGGACGGCACCGCCTGGCTGCGCTTCTCCAACGAACAGGGCAACGAAGTACCCCATATCACGCGCCGCTGCAGTCCAGCTCACATCTTCACCCGCCCCTCACACACATCGTACCGCGCATCTCCATGATCGCGACCCGCTC